>JAJXTK010000332.1 GCA_021783935.1 Myxococcales bacterium
CAAGACGGGCGAGCTCGATCTGCGCGTGCACCCCGCGCTCGTCCCCGCGCGCGCGCCGCTCGCGAGCGTCGACGGCGTGCTCAACGCGGTCGCGCTCGAGGCCGACGGCGCGGGCGCGCAGGTGCTCGTCGGGCGCGGCGCCGGGTCGCTGCCGACGGCGGTGAGCGTGGTCGCGGATCTGGTCGACGTCGCGCGCGCTCGCCAGGCCGGCGTCCCCGGGCTGCTGACGCAGGGGCTCGAGGTCGAGCGCAGGCCGCTCGCGCTGCCGGGCTCGCAGGAGGCGATCTGGTATCTGCGCGTGCGCGTCGCCGATCGCTCCGGCGTGCTCGCGCAGATCGCGGGCTCGCTCGGCCGGCACGACGTGTCAATCGAGCCGCTCGTGCAGGAGGGGGGGGCGGGGCGGCGCGTCGGCGATCGCTTCGACGGCGTCGACGACACCCGCGTCGTGGTGATCCTCACGCACAACGCGCTCGAGCGGGACGTGCGCGCCGCGCTGTCGGAGATCGACGGCTCGAGCTACGTCCGTGGTCGGAGCCTCGCGCTGCGCGTCGAGGGGTGAGGTCCTATTCGAAGAAGTCGGAGCGCGCCGCCGAGAGGCGCCTTCGGATCTTCTCGAGCGCGTCGAACATCCGCTTGCGGGCGGCCTGCTCGGTGATCTCGAAGTACTCGGCGACCTCTTTGTAAGAGAGCTCGTCGCGGAAGCGCAGCCACAAGAGCGCCTGCGTGTCGGCCCCGAGCGCCTCGAGCACCTCGGCGAGCGCGCGCAGATCGTCCTGACGCTGCAGCCCCGTGACCGGCCCGATCGCGTCGGCGATCCAGCGCGAGTCGCTCACGACCGACAGCGGCACCCCCTGGCGCGCGGTGGCGGCGTCGAGCGCCTTGTGCCTCGCGATGCCGAAGAGCCAGGTGCGGAAGGTGCTCTGCCCCGAGAACTCGCTCGCCCGCTCGGCCGCGACCGCGAAGGCGGTCTGCGCGACGTCCTCCGCGACGCTCTCGTCGTGGACGAACGCCATGCAGAAGCGGACGAGCGGCGCGCGGTAGCTGTCCGACGCGAGCGTCAGCGCGTCGCGCGCCTCGCCGCGATCGAGCGCCTCGCGGATGCGCGCCTCGACGGCCCCGTACCCGTCGGCCGGCGGCGCGCCGCGCTCGGTCGACGGGGGGGCAGAGGGGCGCTGCGAATCGGGCATGGTCGCCGCTCAGTGTAGCGTCGCCGCGTCGGCCTCGCGCCCGGCGTCAGCGCGATCGGCGCGGCTTGGCCCAGCGCGCCTCGGTGTCGCGCCGCGGGCGGCGCCGGATTCGCTCGACTTCACCGCGCTGATGCAGCCCCTTTCGAAGCGCGTCGGCGTAGCCGATCACCGCGCGGGGGCCGCCGTTCCACGCCACGACCGCGACGTCCCAGAGCGTGAAGTGGAGAGAATGCAGCCACAGCGACGGCGACGCGTTCTTCGCCAGCGTGCGCGCCCGGTTGGTGCGCGAGGTGACGAGCAGCCAGGGCCTGCCGCGGCGCTTGGTGCTCGCCTGGTACTTGTGACGGACGACCGAGCCCGGCACCAGGCGCGCCGACCAGCCGGCGAGGCGCGCGCGCCAGCCCAGATCGAGGTCCTCGAGGTACATGAAATGCGAGCGATCGAAGTACCCCTCGCCGATGCGGATCTCGTCGAGCATCGCGCGGCGGTAGGCGGCGGCGCCGGCGGTCGGGCAGAAGACCTCGACCTCCTCGGCCGCGATCTCGCCGCGCCGGGCCCCCTCGAGCCGGTCGTTGCCGCGGCCGGTGCGCAAGAGCTCGATCCCCGTGGAGTTCACGACGTCGGGATCGTGCATGAAGAGCATGAGGCTCTGGAGCATCCCGCAGTCGGCCGGGCAGCGCGCCGCCGCCGGCGCCAGCGCCTCGGCCCAGCGCTCGTCGGCCACCGCGTCGTTGTTGAGCATCGCGACCCACTCGCCGCCGCTCGCGTCGATGCCCCGGTTGCACGCCTCGGCGAAGCCGAGGTTCGCCCCCGTCTCGATCAGCTTCACGTCGCCGAAGCGCGCGCGGACCCGCTCGGCCGACCCGTCGACGGAGCCGTTGTCGACCACGATCACCTCGAGGTCGCGGTGGGTCTGACGCTCGAGCGAGGCGAGGCAGGCCTCGAGGTCCTCGCGGGAGTTCCAATTCACGACGACGACCGAAAGGCGCAACGGACGTGCCTCCTGCCCCGTCGGGGCCTCGCCGTGAACGCGCGGGCGCCGCGGCCTCGAGGGGTGCCCCCCGAGTAGCCCAACCACGTCCGCGCCGGGAGCCGCGCGGCGGCGAGGGGGTGACGCACGAGGAGCCCGCGCATCGAAGGGGCAAGGCCGGCGCGCCCGCCGTGGCCGAGCTAGAGTTGACGACGATGGGCAAACTGCTCGCGATCTTGGGCCTCGGCTTGCTGATGGCGGTGCACGAGGCCGGGCACTTCCTCGTCGCGCGCGTCTTCAAGATGCGCGTGTTGAAGTTCTCCATCGGCTTCGGGCCGGTGCTCTGGTCGAAGAAGCCCAAGGGCTCCTCGACGACCTACCAGATCGCCCTCTTGCCGTTCCTCGCGTACGTCCAGATCGCGGGGATGAACCCCAACGAGGAGATCGACCCCGACGACAAGGAGAGCTACGCGAACGCCTCTTGGCACGCGCGCTTCCTCACGATCCTCGCGGGCCCCGTCGCCAACTACCTGCTCGCCGTCGTGGCCGTCTTCTTCCTCATGCTCGCCGTCGGGCGCGGCGAGATCGACGGCCTCAAGGTCGGCGCCCTCGACCCCAAGGGGTCAGCCACCGCGGCGCACGTGCAGGTCGACGACGAGGTGCGGGCGATCGGCGGCAAGCAGGTGCACGACTGGGAGGAGATGCGGGGCCAGATCCAGTCGCACCGCGGCGAGGAGATCGACATCGTCGTCCGCCGCGGCAGCGAGGACGTGAAGCTGCGCGTCACGCCGTCGAAGGACGAGGGGCGCATCGGCATCGGCCCCAAGGAGATCCGCCGCCCGGTGACCGTCGGCGTGGCCGCCAAGATCGCCGCCGTGCAGCCGGCCGAGAGCGCCGCCGAGATGCTCAAGGGCTTCTGGCGCATCATCACGCGCAAGGAGAAGGCGGAGCTGCGCGGCCCGGTCGGCATCGTCAGCGAGGCGTCGAGCCACATCGACAAGAGCGTCGAGGAGGGCGTGAGCTTCTTCGCCGCGCTCTCGATCTACCTGTGCGTCTTCAACCTCCTGCCGTTCCCCGCGCTCGACGGCGGCCGCGTCGCCTTCTTGCTCTACGAGTTCGTCGCGCGCCGCAGGCCGAACGCGCTCGTCGAGGCGCGCGTGCACATGGTGGGGCTGCTCGCGCTGCTCGCCCTGTTCTTGCCGCTGTTCTTCATGGAGATCTGGAAGCTCTTCGTGAAGAGCTGAGCGCCGCGCGTACGGGCGCGGGATCGAGGAGCGTCCAGGTCGCTGGCAGAGGCGCTACGCGGTGGCCTCGCGCGCCTTCTTCGCCGCCTGGTACAAGAGCTCCGCCTCGTTCATCGCGGCGACGTTGCCGAGGCGCTTGAACGCCCAGCGCATCACGTCGTAGGGGCCCTCCCAGAGCGCGCTCGGGTGGCGGAAGCCGATGCGCTGGATGGCCGCGCCGTCGCCGCGGAAGAGGCCATGGACGACGGCGAGCTTCGACCAGTGGATCGCCTGCGCGTCGCGGTTCAGCTGATAGCAGGCGTAGCCCGCGAGCCACGCGAGCTCGGCGATCCCCGCGTGGCGCGCGAGCCCCGCGGCGCACCGATCGATCGCCTCCGCGGGGCGCCCGAGCTGCAGCATGCAGTCGGCGGCGCGGTAGCACGCCCAGGCGGACTCCTCGTCCCACCCGCGCAGCGCCGCGCAGCGATCGTAGGCCTCCGCGGCAGCCTGGTGGTGGCCGAGATGGCGGTGCGACTCGCCGAGATAGAACCACCAGCGCGGATCGGTCGGGTGCTCCGCCGTGTAGCGAGCGAGCACCTCGGCGTCGCGCTCGAACTTGCGCTGGTAGGCCTCCTTCGACTTTGCGAGCTCGGTGAAGGTGACCCCCTCGAGCGTGCGGGCGCCGGCCTGGTAGGCGGGGAACGACTCGTGGGTCGGGCCGCTCCAGCGTGCCTTCGTCGGCAGCCTGAAGAAGCGCTCCTTGACGTAGGTGCGCGCGGCGTCCGAGACGTAGAACACCCCCTCGGTCGCCCGCGCGAGCACGGCGCGCACGTCGATGGCGCCGACGTCGAGGCGCTCGTCGGTGTCGAGCGTCACGGCCCAATCGCCCCCGCACTCGGCCGCGGCGTCGAGCGCGAAGTTGCGCGCCGCCGCGAAGTCGTTCGTCCACGCGAGCGTGCGCACCACCAGCTTGTCGCCCGCGACCTCCCTCGCGCGCTCGCGCGTCGTGTCGGTGATGCCGGTGTCGATCAGCAGGCAGACGTCGACCCAGTCGACCACCGATCGGAGCGCGTCGGCGACGAGCTCCTCGCTGTTGCCGCTGAGGGTCGTCGCCACGAGCCGGATCTCGGGCGCGCTCGGCGCATGGGCGGCGGGCCCCGTCGCGTCGGCGCCCCGTTGCGCGGCCTTGCGTTGCGATCGCCGGGCCATCGCGCCGAGCCGTCAGGCGTCGTCCATGTGGAACGGCGAGTCGGGATCCGACTCGTGCCGGAGCTCGTCGATCGGCTCCTTGCGGTTCGGCCCCATGAAGAGCCGATTGGGCAGGTTGGTCACCAGCCCGTCCTTGCCGCCGACGTTCCGATAGCCGTGCACGACCCCCTCGGGGACGATCACGACCGTCGGGTCGTCCTCGCCGACCACCATGCGCATGCGATGGCCGAACGTCGGCGAGCTCGACCGGTTGTCCCAGAGCACCACGAGGAAGTTCGAGGGGCCGAGGAAGCAGAAGTAGTCGGTCTGGTCGACGTGCTCGTGCGGGCCGCGCGTGACGCCGGGGCGCGTGACCGACGCGTAGCACATGGCCGGCCGCGCCTTGGCGCCGATCTCGTCGTCGCGAAACAGCTCCGAGAGCCAGCCGCGCTCGTCGACGAACTTCCTGAGCTTGCGGACTTCGACGCCCTCGATCGGGCCTTTTTTGAAGGTGCGCATGGGGTCCGTTGGGCGCCGCTGCCAGCGGCGGTGCCCGCTCGCCGACGGTCGCGGCTCTGTTGGTTGATGACTGGGACGCCGGTGGGCTGGCTAGAACTTGGACAATTCGATCACGCAGTCGTCGCCGACCATCAGCGCGAGGGCGCCGTGGCGGGTGGTGCCGGGGTGGACGATCACGCGCTTGCCGAGGAGCGAGTCCTCGAGGCGCGCGATGTCGTGGATGCGGCTCCCCTCCATGATCACGCAGTGATCGACGCCGGAGCGCTCGATCGTCACGCCGTCGCCGAGCGAGGTGAAGGGGCCGATGCGCGCGTCGGTGAGCGTGACGTTCTCGCCGATCACGACCGGACCGCGCACCGTCGAGCGGACCAGCCGGCTCCCCTTGCCGACCACGACGCGCCCTTGGACCTTGCTCTCGGCGTCGACCTCGCCGTCGTTTCGCGCCTCGAGCCAGTCGTCGAGGACGGTGTCGTTGGCGAGGAGCATGTCGTCCTTCTTGCCGGTGTCGAGCCACCAGCTCGTCAGCCGGCTGAAGCGCACCGTCCCCCCGAGCTCGATGAGCTTCGAGATCGCGTCGGTGATCTCGAGCTCGCCGCGCGGGCTCGGCTTGATCTTCGAGATCGCGTCGAAGATCGACGGCCGGAACAGGTAGATGCCGACCAAGGCGAGGTTCGATCGCGGCTGCTTCGGCTTCTCGACCAGCGAGATCACGCGCCCCGACGCGTCGACCTCGGCGACGCCGAACGACGACGGGTTCGGCACCTCCTTGAGCATCACCGAGGCGGCGAGCTCGCGCTGCTGGCGGAACTCCTCGACCGCCTCGCGGATCTTCATGCCGATGAGGTTGTCGCCCAGGTACATGGCGAAGTCCGAGTCCCCGAGGAACGGCCTCGCGGTGGCGACCGCGTGCGCGAGCCCGGCGGGCTTGTCCTGCAGGATGTAGTGGAACTTCGCGCCGAAACGCTCGCCGTCGCCGAGCGCGCGGCGGATCTCGGCCCCCGTCTCGGGCGAGATGATCACGCCGATCTCGGTGATGCCGGCGTGCACGAGGTTGTCCATCACGTAGAAGAGCACCGGCCGGTTTGCGACCGGCACCAGCTGCTTCGCGCCCGTGTACGTCAGCGGCCGCAGGCGCGTGCCCGAGCCGCCCGCGAGGACCAGACCCTTCATCCCTTCTTCTCCGTGCCGAGGCGCTCGCGCCGGTATTTGCTCTCGGTGATGCGATCGCACCACCCCTGGTGATCGAGGTACCACGCGAGCGTCTGCGCGATCCCTTGGTCGAAGCGCGTCTCGGGGCGCCAGCCGAGCTCGCGCCCGATCTTCGTCGGATCGATCGCGTAGCGACGATCGTGGCCGGGGCGGTCCTTCACGAAGGTGATGAGCCGGCGGTAGCTTCGGCCGTCCTTCGCGGGGCGCAGCCGATCGAGCACGTCGCAGATCGTCTCGACGATCTGCAGCGTGGTGCGCTCGTTGTGGCCGCCGACGCAGTAGACCTCGCCGGGCGCGCCCTCGCGGGCCGCCAGGCGCAGCGCCGCGCAGTGATCGCCGACGTACAGCCAGTCGCGCACGTTCTTGCCGTCGCCGTAGACGGGCAGCGGCTTGCCCTCGAGCGCGTTGAGCGTGACCAGCGGGATGAGCTTCTCGGGGAACTGGTAGGGCCCGTAGTTGTTCGAGCAGTTGGTGACGATCGTCGGCAGGCCGTAGGTGTGAAACCAGGCGCGCGCGAGGTGATCGGCCGCGGCCTTCGACGCCGCGTAGGGCGAGTTCGGCTGGTACTGCGAGGCCTCCGTGAAGTAGCCGGCGTCGCCGAGCGAGCCGTAGACCTCGTCGGTCGAGATGTGCAGCAAGCGGAAGGCGGCCTTCGCCGCGGCGTCGAGGGTTGCCCAGTAGCGCCGCGAGGAGTCGAGCAGCTGGAAGGTCC
This sequence comes from Myxococcales bacterium, assembly GCA_021783935.1. GTDB lineage: Bacteria > Myxococcota_A > Polyangia > Polyangiales > JADJMO01 > CAIXWQ01. Next base: position 7,009 of record JAJXTK010000332.1, read on the forward strand.
CCTGCACGTTCGTCCGCACGAACTCGCCCGGGCCGTCGATCGAGCGATCCACGTGCGACTCGGCGGCGAGGTTGAAGACGACGTCGGGGCGCACGCGCGCGAGCAGCGCGTCGACCAGCGGCCCGTCGCAGATGTCGCCGACCACCAGCTCGAAGCGCCCGTTGCCCTCGAGCGACGCGAGGT
>JAJXTK010000333.1 GCA_021783935.1 Myxococcales bacterium
CACGCTGCGCGGGGCGCGGAGCATCGCGGTGCCGTCGACGAGCGCCCTCGCGAGCTGCGAGGACGGCGCGACGAGCGTGAGCATGCCGGCGCCGCCGACGGTCGCGAGGCGCGGATCGTCGGTGAGCATGAGGCGGCCGGGCGCCGCGAAGCGCTCGAGGTGCACCGCCGGTGGCACGCCGATGCCGGCGCGAGCGAGGGTGAGCGACGAGGCCGTCGGGTCGAACCCGGGGTCGTCGAGCACCGGCTCCGCCTCCTCGGGGCGCGGGTACGCCGTGCCGACGCAGCGCCCGTCGTAGATGACGGCCGCTTCGAGCTGCGTCTTCTTGAGGCCGAGCGCGAAGGCCTCGGCGAGCACGCGCGACGGACTGCGGGTGAGGACGACCTGATCGACCTTTGCCCTCACGAGATCGGTCGCCGGCGCCGACTCGTCCGATCGAGAAGCGAGAATCTTCTGGGCCATCGTGCGGGGGGGATCCCCGGCTCGCGCGCGCATCCTGCAATCGCCTCCGACTCGCTCGACGTCCCATGGCGCCGCCGCTCACCGAGCGGATCGCGCCAAGAAAATGCGCGAGAGCCCATGAATTAGGCTGCCTGCGCGACGGCGGGACCGTATCAACCCCGCTCGCACCCGGTCAATCCCCTTCGCGCACGTCGGCGGCCCCGCCTCGCGCACACGCCGGGGGCCGCTTGCTCAGTGCGTCGCGGCGGCGATCGCCTGGTCGAGGGCCCCGGGATCGTAGCCGATCAGGAGCTGGCCGCCGATGTCGACCACGGGGATCGACCCGGCCCGGAGCCCGGCCTTGCGTAGCTTGGCGCGCATTTCCTGCTCGGCCCCCTCGTCGGCCTCGATGTCTCGGTGGACGAACGGGATCCCCTTGTGCTTGAGGAAGTCCTCGACCTGATGGCACGGCTTGCACCACTCGGCGCCGTAGATGATGGCGACGAGCTTGCCCTCGCGCGCCGCATCTTTGGGCGCCCCCTTGTCGGCGGCTTGACCCGGCGCGCTCGCCGGCTGCCCTTTGGTCCGACGCTTGGCGGCGACCTCGTCGAACGCCTCTCGGCGCATGACGTCGACCTTGTAGGTGCCGTCGCCGAGGCGCTGGCGCAGATCGACCACGTAGACCCACGGCCCGACGATGCCGTCGCCGCTGACCTCCGACCAGACGCGCACGACGTCGCGCGCCTCGTAGGGCACGTCGGCCACCTTCTTGGCGAGCTGGAAGCCGCCGTCCGTCGTGACGTAGCTGAAGGTGAGGCCGGTCGAGTCGTCGCGGACGACCAGCGTCGGCGCGGGGGGCTGATCGCTCGTGGCCGGCGCCACGGTCGCCCCCTCGCTGCGCCGGGTGCGGCAGCCGCTCGAGGAGGCCGAGAGCGCGGCGAGCGTGACGAATGCGACGATCAGCGTCGAGCGACGTTCAGGCACGTGCGGTCCCCTTGGGCGCAGACGCGCCGTTGTCCTCGGCCTCGAGCTGCTCGGAGAGCCGGGTCCACTCCTCGACCATCCCCTCCAGGGTACGCGACGCCGTGCGCTCTTGCTCGACGCGCGCCGCGAGCGCGGCCCAGTCCCCGCGCGGATCCTCGGCGAGCGCGCCGCGCATCGCCGTGATTTCCCCCTCGGCGGCCGCGATCGCCCTCTCGAGCTCGGCGAGGCGCCGGCGCCTTCGCTCCAGCTCGCGCGCGGCGACGCGGCGATCCTCGAAATCCTGCTTCTTTCGCAGCTCCGCCATCGGGTCCGGGGCCTGCTCCCTCGGCTTCGGCGCTGGCGCCGACGGCCTCGCGCGCGGCGGCGCCTGGCTCTCGCGTCGCGCGGCGTGCTCGCGATAGCCGCCCGGGAGCACCTGCACGTTCGACCCCTCGAAGACGACCAGGCGAGTGGTCACGTTCTCGAGGAACTGGCGATCGTGCGAGACGAGCAGCAGCGTGCCGTCGAAGCCGGTGCGGAGCGCCTCTTCGAGGATCTCGCAGGCGGGGATGTCGAGGTGGTTGGTGGGCTCGTCGAGCAACAGCAGGTTGCGCGGCTCGAGGAGCAGCTTCGCGAGCGCCAGGCGCGATCGCTCCCCGCCCGAGAAGCCGGCGATGGCGCGCAGCGCGTCGTCGCCGGTGACGCGGAAGCGGGCGAGGTACTGGCGAGCCGCGTCGACGTTCAGATCGCCGCGCACGCGGCGGATCTCCTCGACCGCGGTGCGCGAGGGGTCGAGCTCGCCGAGGTGCTGATCGAAGTAGCCGGCCTGCAGGTTGGTTCCCCGCCGCACGGTGCCCACGTCGCTCGGATGCCCCTGCCCCGCGAGGAGCTTCAGCAACGTCGACTTGCCCGCGCCGTTCGGGCCCACGATGCCGATGCGGTCGCCGCGGCGCACCAGCAGATCGAGCCCAAAGAACAGGGTGCGATCGCCGCGCGTGGCGCCGAGCCCGTGGCACTCGAGCACGATGTCGCCCGAGCGCGCCGCCTCGGCGAAGCGCACGCGCAGCTTCGCGGCCTCGGCCCACACGTCCTCGGGGCGCTCGACGGGGTCGAGCTTGTCGAGCATCTTGCGGCGCGACTGCGCCTGCTTGGTCTTCTGCCCCGCGATGTTGCGGCGGATGAAGTCCTCGGTCTTGTCGATGAGCGCCTGCTGCCTTTCGGCGAGGGCCCGCTCGCGCGCGAGCTCCTCCTCGCGCTGCACGACGTAGCGGCCGTACGGGACCGGGAACATGCGGAAGGTGCGCGCGCCGAGCTCCGCCGTCTGCGTGGTGACGCGGTCGAGGAAGCGCCGGTCGTGCGAGACGACCAAGAGCGCCCCCTTGAACGCGCGGAGCCAATCCTCGAGCCAGCCGATCGTCTCGATGTCGAGGTGGTTGGTCGGCTCGTCGAGCAAGAGCAGGTCGGGCTCCTTGGCGAGCACGGTGCCGAGCAGCAGCCGGCCCCGCTCGCCGCCCGACAGGCTCTGCACGGGGCGCTCGAGATCGCCGGCGCCGAAGCCGAGCTTCTGGGCGAGCATCTCGACCTTGCGCTCGAGATCGTCGCCGTGCGCGAGGTGATAGGCGTCCTCGAGGCGGGCCAGCGCCCCGAGGGCCGCGTCGGCGTCGAGGGCGTGGCCGAGCGCCTCGCGGGCGGCGACGAGTTGGCGGCGAAGCCGGAGCACCTCGCCGAACCCCGAGAGGAAGGCGTCGAGCACGGTGCGCTCGACCACGTCCTTCGAAGCGTCGAGCTCGTGCGACTGGCGGTAGTAGCCGAGCGACGTCTCGCGCCGTCGCACGACGCGGCCGGCGTCGGGCGCGAGCTCTCCGCCGATGAGGCGCAGCAGCGTCGACTTGCCTGCGCCGTTGGGCGCGACGAGGGCCAGCCGGTCGCCGGCCTCGAGGGAGAAGGCGACCCCTTCGAAGAGGCGATCTGCGCCGTAGCCGAAGCGCAGATCGTCGACCTGAAGAACGAAGCTCGATGACGGCGGCATCTTTTCGGGCGGACGCACCGATTGCGTTCGGCCCCCTCGTAGCACGTGAGGCGGCCCTGGGCCCACCGCGCAGATACAGGCCAGCGAGCGCGCCCAGCACGGCGATTGCTGGAACAAAGCGCGGGTGCTACGAGTTCGCCATCGGACGCGGCCGACGTCGCCCGCGTCCCCGCCTCGACGCACCGACACAGGAGGAACGCATGGGGCTCGGCACGACGGAAATCCTGCTCATCTGCCTCCTCGCGCTCATCCTCTTCGGCGGGGGCAAGCTCGCCGACATCGGCAAGGGGCTCGGCGAGGGGATCAAGAACTTCAAGAAGGGCATGCGCGAGGCCGATCACGAGGACGAGGCCGAGGCGAGCGCCAAGAAGGACGCCTCGACGAAGAGCGCCAAGGAAGAGAAGGAGAGCCGCGCCTAGCAGGCCGTTGAGAAACGGCCTGCGGAAACGGTGACCGTCAGCAGGCTGTGGTCGATCGCGCGAAGCATCGGACGATCCGGGAGAGGATCGGACGGCCTCGGAGAAGGCCCGCAGCCTGCGAGCGTGTCGGCAGCGCCGACTTCCATACGGCGAAGGCCGCGAGTGAACCTCGCGGCTTTCGTGCATTTCGGGGACGAATCACCAGCTCTTCGGGGTGCCGTTGTACGTCGGCGGCACCACCTCGATGCCGAGGAGCACGCCGCCGTTGGTGAGCACGAAGGCGCGGTTCTCGTAGGCCGCCGCGCCGCCGCCGAAGCCGTTGCCCGACTCGATGCCGTCGAGGACGTCGCCCTGCTCCGGCTCCAGCAAGTAGAGGCCCGCGCGCGAGGTGGTCACCATCAGCGCCCCCGCGATCGTCACCGGGTACGACACCGCGCCGAGCGGCGCCGGCTTTCGCCACTTGACGGCCCCCGTCTTCGGATCGAGCGCCCAGATGCCGCTGGTGCCCGAGCCCGCGAGGACGAGCTCGTGCGCGGCGACCTCGGTGCCCTTGCGCGCGTCGACGTGCGCCGGCTCGGACCAGTACGACAGCCACGAGACGCCCGTGGCCTCCGGGCGGCGCCACTGCTGCCCGCCGCCCGTCGCGTCGAGGGCGAAGACGCCCGTCGTGACGTTGGCGACGAAGACGTGATCGCCCTTGACGAGGGGCGTGGTGTCGACGTCGAAGAACTGCTGCTGCTCCTCGGTGGCCGACGACGCCGCGGCGGCGAGGTCGACGGCCGGCCACTTGTCCGCGCCCGTCTCGAGGTCGTAGGCGGCCACCAGGCCCGTCGAGAAGCCCGTGTAGACGCGATCGCCCGACACGGCGACGCCCGCGTGCCCCTCGATTTCGAGCCCCTGTGCGGGCTGGCGGACGCGCTTCCAGAGCGTCGCGCCGGTGTCGGCGTCGAGCGCGAAGACGCTGTCGGCGGCGTTGCAGAAGACGAGGACCCTCTTGCCCTTGACCGACCGGCTGAGCGCCGGTCGCCGCTGCACCTCCGCGCCGGTGCGGTAGCGGAAGCGCAGCGACCCGTCGCTCGCGCGCACCGAGTAGAGGCCGTCGTCGTCGGAGCCGAAGTAGAGGACGTCGCGCTCGTCGTCGTAGAGCCCTTCGGAGTTCACCGCGCCGGCCGTCTGGAAGCGCCAGATCGCGCTGCCGTCGGTGGCGCGCAGCGCGTACATGGCGTGGTCGCTCGTGCCGACGAAGATGCGGCGGTGTTGCGGGTCGATCGCGGGCACCGAGCGCTCGGTGCCGGTCTTCAGGCCGAGGTCGGGATCGGTCGCGAGCGGCTCGTGGAAGACGACGTTCATCGCCCACGACGGGTGATGGCGCCACATCGGCTCGACCGGGTTGACGACGTTCTCCTTCTTGGCGCACGCCGACAGCGACGGCGTCGCCACGAGGAGCGCGGCGAGGGCCAGGCGGCGCAGCGGGCTCATCGTGTCACCTTCCCGCGGGCGGCGGGGGGCGCGGCGGGGCCTGTCGAGGCGCCGCCGGCATGCCGCCACGCGCGCCGAGCTGCGCCTTGAGCTGCTCGAGATCGAGCCCCGGCGGCAGCCCCTGCGGCATGGCGCCATGCATGTTCGGGAAGCCGCCGTGCGCGGCGGGGGCCTTGTGAACGGCCGTCGGGTCGAGCCGGCCGAGGAGCTTCTCGACGTTGTCGTGCAGGTAGCGCGCGCTCGGCGCGCCGGGCTGCGAGATCGCGTCTTGCGCCGACTTGAGCTTGGTGATCGCCTCGGCCGTCTTGCCCTGCGCGGCGTCGAGGCGGGCCAGGTGATAGAGCCCGAGCGGCTTGGCCCCCTTGACCTCCATGTTCATCAGCTCGTCGAACGAGCGCCGCGCCTCGTCGATGGACCCCTTGCCCTCGCGCGCGTAGCCGAGCCCCTCGACGCAGCGGAGGCGCACGTTCGCGTCGGCGGCCGCCAACGGGTGGTTGCGCACCTCCGTGTAGGCGGCGATCGCCGAGTCCCACTCGTGCCGCTCGAGGTAGAGCCCCGCCTCGCCGAGGCGCGCCAGCACGCCGGGGCCGAGGTCGGCGTATTTGGCCTTCGCGTCGGCGTACGCGGCGAGCGCGGCCTTCTCTTTCTCCTCCTCGCTGGAGAAGAACTGGAGGCGCTTCTGATCGGCCGCGTCTTCTTCGCCCGTCTTGATCGGCGCGAGCTCCGCCGTCACCCCCTTGGCGAGCAGATCCGAGGCGGCGAGCTCGCGTTGCCCGCGGTAGTAGGCCCATCCGAACCAGGCGGCCGCGCCGAGGGCCAGCACGCCGAGCGTCGCCGTGATCTGCTTGCGACGCTTGTTGGTCCAGTCCACGACCTTGAGCGTCGTGGTCATCAGCGCGTCGGGCGCCTCGCCCGGCGCCACCAGCGCGTCGCGCATCTCGGGGAGCGCCCTGCGCCGCCCGGGCCCCGCCTCCTTGGCGGTCGACGCCTTGCTGGGGGGCTGGCTCTGCTTGGTGTTCTTCGGCTCCTCGGCCACGACGTCCTCCGGGGCAGCGCCCACGGGGCGCGTGCGGCCGGGCACCATAGCGATGGCGCCGCCCGGTGCCAACGTCGGCGCGTCGGATTCAGCCGCGGCTCGGCTTCTTGGCCACGTACTCGTCGAGCACGTCGGCGAAGAAGTCGGCGATGATGCCGTCGGCCACGCGCAGCCTCCGCGACAGCTCGCGGGCGACGTTGAGCACGATGAGCGAGTAGGACTTGAGATCGCGGCGATAGAGCGCGTCGAGCGACTCGCTCGTGATGCGCAGCAGGCGGCTCGGCGCCACGGCGATGACGGAGGCCGATCGGGGCTGCACGTCGAGGATGCTCATCTCGCCGAACCAGTCGCCCGGCCCCAGCAGCGCCACGCGCGCCTCGGCGCCGCGGCGGGTTCGCTTGAGCACCTCGACCTCGCCGCCGAGGACCACGAACATCTCGCGGGCCTGATCCCCCTCGCGGAAGAGCGACTCGCCCACCTCGACGACCCGCACCGGCAGCGTCGTCGCGAGGAACTCGAGGGTCTCGTCGCTCAGCGCGCCGAAGAGGCCGATCTCGCGGAGTTGACCGGGCGTCGGCGGAGCGGACATGCGGCTCTTCTGCGATTCATTGGGCATCGGCGTCTCGGGATCGTGGGGGCTCCGCAGCGCGGCCCGCCACGCTACCACGCGCGCCGCGAGCGCGCAGGCCGGGGTCGCGTCGGCGACGGCGGGCCGCGCCCCACGGGCTCGCGCCCCTGCCCGTGCCCGACAGGTCGACTCGCT
>JAJXTK010000334.1 GCA_021783935.1 Myxococcales bacterium
GCCGATGAGCAGCCCGCGCGCCTCGGCCGCGCGCATGGCGCGCCCCTCGTCGCAGTCGAGGTGGACGACGACCATGTTCGACTCGACCGCGGCGGGATCGACGCGCGCGTAGGGGCTCTTGGCGGCCGCGATGATGTCGGCGAACGAACGCGCGTTGGCGTGGTCCTCAGCGAGGCGCTCGCGGTGGTGATGCAGCGCGTGAAGCCCCGCGGCGGCGAGCACGCCGACCTGGCGCATGCCGGCGCCGAGCATCTTGCGCAGCCGGTGGGCGTCGCGGACGAACGACTCGCTGCCGCACAGCACGCTGCCCACCGGCGCGCCGAGCCCCTTCGAGAGGCACACGGTGACGCTGTCGAACGGCGCGGCCCGCTCGGCCGGGGAGTCGCCGTGCGCCACGCACGCGTTCCACAGGCGCGCTCCGTCGAGGTGCACCGCGAGCCCGCGGCGCTTGGCGTGCTCGGCCACGGCGCGCGCTTGGGCGCGCGGCCAGACGCGCCCGCCCGCGCGATTGTGCGTGTCCTCGAGGGCGACGAGCGTCGTGCGCGGGTAGTAGTACGCGTCGGGCTTGATCGCCGCGTCGAGCTCGGCGACCTCGAACAGCCCCCCGCGACCGGCGATCGCGAACTGCACCCCAGCCACCGCGGCGGCGCCGCCCGACTCGTACCAGACCGAGTGCGAGCCTTCGCCGACGACGACCTCGTCGCCCGGGCGGCAGTGCGTCCGGATGGCGAGCAGGTTGCCCATGGTGCCCGAGGGGAGAAACAGCCCGCGCTCCTTGCCGAGCAGCCCCGCGACCTCGCGCTCGAGGCGCTGCACCGTAGGATCCTCGCCATAGACGTCGTCGCCGACCTCCGCGCGCGCCATCGCCTCGCGCATGGCGGCCGTCGGTTTGGTGACCGTGTCCGAGCGGAGATCGATCGTGCTCACGGCGCAACAACCTACCAGATCACGCCGGCGTCGGCCGCGCCGGGTCGGCCTCGTCGACGGCGCGTGCCTGCGCGCCCGGCGGCAGCTGCACCGAGAGCGTCGTCCCGCCGCCCATCGTGTCGCGCACCTCGATGCGCCCGCCGTGGGCCTCGACGATCTGGCGCACGACCGCGAGGCCGATCCCGAGCCCTTGCGCGCGCGTCGTGACGAACGCGTCGAAGATGCGGCTGCGCATCTCGGGCGGGATGCCGGGGCCGTGGTCGGCGACCTCCACGTGCAGCGAGCCGTCGTCGCGCGCGCCGACGCTCACGGTCACCGGCTCCGCCGCGCCGGTCGCCTGCACGGCGTTGCGCACGAGGTTCCAGACGACCTGCCGCAGCTGCGCGCCGTCGGCGACGAAGGGCAGCGACGCGGGGCCGCGGTATTCGATCGGGACCTCGATGGCCGCCATGCGCGCGCGCCGCGCGAGCTGCACCACGTCGCTCGCGATGCGCGCGGCGTCGACGTGCTCGAGGGTCGGCGCCCGCGGGCGCGCGAGGTTGAGCATGTCGCCGACCAGGTCGTTCAAGCGATCGCTCTCGGCGCGGATGATCGCGCAGAGGCGACGCTCGTCCTCGCCGAGCCCGGGCGCCTCGGCGATGAGATCGATCGAGCCGGCGATCGACCCGAGCGGGTTGCGGATCTCGTGGGCGAGCGCCGCGGCGACGCGCCCGAGCGCCGCGAGCCGTTCGGCCCGCTCCGCGCGCTCGGTCACCTCGGCGACGCGCCCGGACTCGGTCTGCACCCGGCGCGCGAGGTAGCCCGCGAGCAGCGCGACCACCAGCAGGCCGACCAGCGTGACCAGCGCCGGGTAGAGGAACTGCGCCGCGTCGGGCGGCAGGGGCGGCTGATCCTGCGGCATGCGGATCGTGCCGCTCGCGAGCGTGGCGATGAGCGACAGGTAGGCGAGACCGCCGAGCACCGCGGCGGTGAACGCTCCGCGCACGCCGAGGGTGACGGCGGCGAAGGCGCAAGTCAGGCCGTAGAAGCTCGTCGCGCCGCTGAGGGGGCCGCCGGACAGGTAGACGAGCCCCGTCCAGATCCCCTGATCGACGACGACCTGCGTCCACGCGAGCGCGGAGAGCATCCTCCCCCAGCGGAGCCACGACGCGTAGACGCCGGCCGCAGCGAAGGCGATCGCGACGTTGACGAGCACGAGCCTCAGGCTCTGCGGGTAGCTCGCGGAGTCGCCGTGCAGATAGAAGCCTGCCACCGACGCGAGCAAGAGGCCGTAGAGGAGCAGGCGCGCGGCGGTGATCCAGGCGAGGCGCACCTGCGTTGGCGCGCCGGCCTCGGGCGCAGGCGTCGGGCCCGCTGCAGGGGGGCGGCCGGTCGATCGGCTCACGCGGGCTCCTTGCGCCCTCGGGCGCGCGTCACTCCGCCTTGATCGCGCCCGCGAGGCTGAAGATCGGCAGGTACATCGCGACCATGACGGTGCCGACCATGCCGCCGATGACGACCATCATCAGCGGCTCGAGCAGGGAGGTGAGCGCGGCGACGGCGACGTCGACCTCCTCCTCGTAGAAGTCGGCGATCTTGTTGAGCATGGTGTCGAGCGCGCCGGTCTGCTCGCCGACCCCGAGCATCTGGACGACCATCGAGGGGAAGACCTTCCGCTCGGCGAGCGGCTCGACCATGTTCTTGCCCTCCGCGATCTTCGCGCGGACGTACATGATCGCCTCCTCGATGATCACGTTGCCGGCCGTCTTCGCGACGACCTCGAGGCCGTCCATGATGGGGACGCCGGACGACAGCAGCGTGCCGAGCGTGCGCGTGAAGCGCGCGACCGCGATCTTCTGCAAGAGCGGCCCGAAGATCGGCAGCGAGAGCATCAGCTTGTGGAAGAAGCGCTTACCCTTGGGCTGCTTGTACGTGTAGCTGAAGCCCGAGATGACCGCGGCGACGGTCAGCACGATCCAGATCAGGTGGCCGATGAACCACTCCGAGAGCGAGATGACGGCCATCGTGAGCTTCGGCATCGCGTCGGAGTTGCCGAAGTCCTTGAACATGTTCTTGAACGCCGGGATCACGAAGATCATCAGCACGGACATGACGCCGGCGGCGATGATCACGACGGCGGTCGGGTAGGTCAGCGCGCCCTTGATCTGCCTGCGCAGCTTGACGTTCTTCTCGATGTAGGCCGCGAGGCGGTTGAGGATCGTGTCGAGGATGCCGCCGAGCTCGCCGGCCTGCACCAGGTTCACGAACAGCTCGTCGAAGATCTTGGGGTGCTTTCGCAGCGCGTCGCTGAAGGTCGAGCCCCCCTCGACGGTGTTCTTGATGTCCTTCAGCGCGGCCGCGAAGACCCTGTTCGGCGTCTGCGTGCTGAGGATGTCGAGGCACTGAACGAGCGGGAGCCCCGCGTCGATCATCGTCGCGAACTGGCGCGTGAACTGGACCAGCTCCTTCGGCTCGACCCCCGAGCCGATGACGATGTTGATCTCCTTCGGCTTCTTCTTGACCTTGACCGGGTTGAGGTTCTGCTGGCGGAGCCTGGTCTGCACCGTCTCCGCGCTGTCGGCCTCCATGACGCCCTTGCGCGTCTCGCCGGTGCGGGCACGTGCTTCCCAAGCGAATTCCGCCATCTTGCCGCGAGTCTAGCGGCCCGCCGTGCGCGCGGTCAAAAGACGCACGGTGCCTTCGCCGCGTTCGGAAGCCGAAAATGCCTGGGTGCGCGACGGGGCGATCTCGTCCATCGCGGCGCGGCTTTTGGTCGAGCCCGGCGTGGCCCCGGCCGCGGTGATCGCCTGGTGGCGCGAGGCGGGGCCTGCCCGCGTCGGCGCGGCAGGCGCTGCGCTCGATGCGCCGTTCGACCTCGCCTCGGTGACCAAGCCCGCGACCGCGCTCGCCGCCGCGCGGCTCATCCAGCGCGGGGCGGCGTCGTTCGAGGCGACGGTCGGCGACGTGCTCGGCCTCGACGCCGAGGCGTCGCGCGCGCGGCTCGACGAGCTGTTGTCGCACCGGGCGGGGCTGCCGGCGTGGGGCGCGCTCTACCGCGCCGATCTCGGCCGTGCGCGCGCCGACGGGCCCATCCCTGCTCTGCCGCCGGACGCGTCGGGCCCCCCGACGCTGAGCGAGATGCTCGCGCGCGCCGCGAGCCGCATCGAGCCGCGCCCGACCGGGCTCGACGCCGAGCCCATGTACTCGGATCTCGGCTACGTGCTCGCCGGCGCGATGATCGCGCGCCTCGGCGGTCGGCCCCTCGCCGAGCAGTGGCGCGAGGCGTGTGGTCTGCGCGACGCGGCGACGATGCGGCGAGAGGTCGAGGGGTTCGACGCGCGCGTGCTGCCGACCGAGGTGGTCGGCTGGCGCGGCGAGGTGCGCGGCGTCGTGCACGACGAGAACGCCTACTTCCTCGAGCGCGCCGGCGGCGACCCCGGTCACGCGGGGGCCTTCGGCGCGGCCCTCGAGGTGCTCGCGATGGCGCGCGGCTTCCTCGCCGCCCTGGACGGCGAGCGCGACGCACCGCTCGATCGCGCGCTGGCCGCGCGCCTCGTCGAGCCCCGCGCGCGCGGCAGCCATCGCATCGGCTGGGACTCGATCACGCCGGGCGCGACGTCGACCGGTCGTCACTTCGGCCCGCGCACCTTCGGCCACCTCGGCTTCACCGGGACGAGCGTGTGGTGCGACCCCGACGCGCGCGCCATCGCGGTGGTGCTCACCAACCGCACCTACCCGAGCCGCGACAACGCGAAGATCCGCGAGGCGCGCCCGCGCGTGCACGACGCGCTTTGGGAGCTCGGCGCCTGAAGCGCGCCCGCCCGAGGCGTCGCGCGGCTCGGGGCCGCTCGGCGGCGAGGGGGGCGATCGTGCCCGAGGGGGCGCCGGGGCTCGGCGCCGCTTCGCTTGTCGGCGTGCTCCGGCGAGCATGTCGCGGTGGCAGACCGGAGGCTGCGCGGGCGCGCCCCTCGCGGCGCAGAGCGCTCGCCCGAAGCATCCATTCGATGCTCCTACTGGGAGTGATGATCGCCCCCCGAAGGGTTGCGGGCGCCGACGCTCGCGACGCCTACTGGATGTTGCACGGCCCGCCGCAGACCGACTGCACCTGGCCGTCGGGGCGGCAGAAGGCGCCGATCTGTTGCAGGGCGAGCGGCCACTTCCACACCGAGTCGTGCGCGCCGTTGTCCTTGTCGAGCGCGGTGTCGTCGAGCGGCGGCACCGCGGCGGGGTGCGAGTTCCACTGGGTGTAGGCCGAGCCGAGCGGGCCGCTCTTGGTCTCGAGCCCCGGCACCGGCTCGGAGAGATCCATCGCGGGCAGCCCCATCGTGCGCGCGAGCAGCCGCGTCGAGACGTTGGCGACCTGCGCGTCGCCGATCGACTCCTGCACCAGGATGCGCTTGGCCGGCACGCCGGAGAGCGGATCGTTCAGGATGTGCGGCGCGTAGGTGAGCGGATCGGTGTAGTCCCAGTCCGACTGGGTGATCGTCACCGCGACCTGGCGATCGAGCGCGTCGGGGTAGATGAGGCTCAACAGACCGCCGAACTGCCCGAGGTCGACCGAGCGATTGAGCATCAGCGTCCACTCGCTGCCGGGCACGTTGAGCACGCCGCGCACGATGTCGGGCGTGAGCGCCATGAAGGTGCCCCCCTGGATGCCGCCGTCGGACACGCCGAAGTAATAGGTCGTCGCGCCGTCGGTGACCGGGTGCCCGCCGACCTGCAGCGCGGGGTCGTCCTTGATCTTGGTCTTGAAGAGGCGGGTCATCACCAGCGCGTTGAGCTGCGCCTGCTGCAGCCGGTCGCTGATCACGTAGAAGTTGTTCAGATCCGACGAGAGCAGGTTGGGGAGCTTCTGTACGTCCTGCGACGAGAGGCCGATCCAGTCGGTGCCGATGAAGACCGTGCAGAGGTCGTTGGCGGCGGCCATCGCGGGCGCGCCCGAGAGCGTGTCCTTCGCGTTGCCGAAGAGCCCGTGGCCGAAGGTGACGACGGGCAGCGGCTGGGTCGCTGTCGCGGCGCAGCGCGGGACGTTGATCACGATCGGCACGTCGACGAGCGGGCCCGGCTTCGGAGCGCCGCTCGCGTCGAAGACCATCATCGAGGTGCCGCTCTGGTCGGCCAGGTAGTTGGGCACCTGCACCGTCGCGAGCACCTGGCGGAGGAGGTCGGGATCGGTCGAGTCGGTGCTGGAGGTGATCGTGTAGCCGAGCTCGCCGGCGGCGAGCCGCGCGAAGGCGTAGTCTCGCATCTTCAAGAGGTGGCCGGTCGCCGTCGCGTCGGAAGCGGTCACCACGTCCCAGGCGAGCGACAGATCGGCGCGCGCGACGCCCGCCTTGGCGATCGCCGCGAAGATCTCCTCGTAGCGCGCCTGCCAGGGCCCGAGCGCGCTCGAGAGCGCGGTGCCGTCGCGCAGCGCCTTGAACGGCGCGGGCTCGAGCTTCTGGCCGCTCGCGTCCTCGAGGTTCACCAGCGCGATCACGTAGCGCGTCGCGGGCTTCAGCCGCACCAGCGGGTGGATGATCAGCGCCTTGCGATCGCCGATGGAGGAGGCCTGCCCGTCGAGCTCGGCGAACGCGAGCACCCGCTTGCCGGTCTCGTACTCGATCACCTGCACGGGCGACGTCGCCGAGAGCGACGGCGTAGGATCCTTCCAGCCGAAGAGCTGCGTCGGATCGACCCCGTTCTCGAAGTAGACGAGGAACGGCGTCGCCGGCGAGAAGCCGTCCTTCTGGTTCATGCGCGTCGGCAGGAGCTCGTGCGCGTTGTTGCCGGCGGGGAGCATCCCGTCGCCGATGCTCACGCGGACGCCGGTCGCCGAGCTCGCGTCGGCGCGCTCGAAGAACGCCGAGGGAAACGGCGTGAGGCAGTCGTCGCCGACGATCGGGTTGCACCCGGGCTGCGGCTCGGGCGGCGCGGCGGGCGCGTCGTTCGCCTTCGACGAGCAGGCGGCGGTGGCGAGGCAGGCGGCGAACAGGGCGAGCGGAGCGCGGCGCGTGAACATGAGACCCCCGAGCGGCGCGCCCCCTGCGCGCGGCAGCGGCGGATCATACACGCGCGCCCGCGCGCACCGGCGCGATGGCCATGCCGCGCGCCTCGTCGAGCCGACCGAGACCTGATCATCGACGCCGCGCGGGCCGCCAACCCGTGGCTACCCGCGCTCCTCGAGCCACTCGCTCAGCGGCGCGAACACCCGCCGGTGCGCCTCG
>JAJXTK010000335.1 GCA_021783935.1 Myxococcales bacterium
CGAGCACCCGCGCCGCGTTCATGCCGAAATCCTGCGCGAGCTTCCTCGCGTCGTCGGCCGTCTCGGGGCCGAAGTACGTCGGCGGCAGCTTGTTCGCGCCGCAGAAGTTCGCGCCGTGCATGATCACCGCGCGCCCTTCGGGGTCGCGCACGAACGCGCCGCGCACGTGGTAGGTGCCGGCGCGCGGATCGGGAGGCGTCGCGTCGCGCGGGCCGCTCGAACGGCAGCCGACGAGCGCCGCGAGGGTGAGGGCGATCGCGATCGACCGGGCGCGCATGGCGCCGAGCATACCGCGCGCGTCAGACCACCGCGCGGTAGCCCACGCCGCGCACGGTCACCAGGAACTTCGGCTGCTGCGGATCGGCCTCGAGCTTCGAGCGCAACTGCATCAGGAAATTGTCGATCGTGCGCACGGTGCCGTGGTGGCCGACGCCGTAGATCTTCTCGAGGATCTGCTCGCGCGAGAGCACGCGCCCCTTGGCGTTCAGCAGCGCCATGAGCACGTCGAACTCGGTGGCCGTGAGCTCGACGAGCTGACCGGCGCGACGCACCTCGCGCGTGCCCTCGTTGATCTCGATGTCGCCGAGGTGCACCTTGCCGGTCGGCCTCGCGCTGGCGATGCCCGCTCGACGGAGCGAGGCCCGCACGCGGGCGAGCAGCTCGGCGAGCCCGAACGGCTTGGTGACGTAGTCCTCGGCGCCGAGCTCGAGCCCCATGACCTTGTCGATCTCGCTCGAGCGCGCCGACAGGACGATGATCGGCATCGTCTTGCCCTCGCGGCGCAGCTGCCTGAGGACCTCGAAGCCGTTGAGGCGCGGGAGCATCACGTCGAGGATGACGAGGTCGACGCCCGGCGCGCGCGCCGCGGCGAGCCCTGCCTCGCCGTCGTCGGCGACCTCGACCTTGAACCCCTCGGCCTCGAGGTTCATTCGCAGGCCGAACGTGATGCTGGCGTCGTCCTCGATCAAGACGATCGTCGCGCGGGGCTGGGTGCTGGTCACTGCCCTCGGACTGTAGTGGTTCGGCGCGCAAAATCGAGGGGCGATCGGCGCCCTGTCAGTTGGCCGCGCGCAGCGAGATGACGAACTCCGCCCCCTGGCCGATCTCGCTCTTCACCTCGATCTTCGCGCGGTGCCCTCGCACGACGTGCGAGACGATGGCGAGGCCGAGCCCCGACCCCTCGGTCATGCGCGAGAGGCGATCGTCGCGGCGGTAGAACTTCTGAAAGATCCTCTTGTGCTCGTCCGCGGGGATCCCCTCGCCGTTGTCGCGCACGCCCACCCGCACCGTGGCGCGATCGGCCGAGGCGTCGACGCGCACCTGGATCTTGCGGGGTCTGCCGCCGTACTTGAAGGCGTTGGAGAGGAGGTTCAGCACCGCCATCTGGAACATCGCCCGATCGAGGAGCACGGTCGGCAGCCCCTCGTCGATCTGCACGCCGAGCTCGACCTCGCCGGGCGACGCGTGGAACAGCTCGACCGCCTCGCGCACCACCCCCCCAGGGTCGCACGGCTGGAGGTCGTAGGGCCTGCGCCCCGCCTCCATGCGCCCCCACTCGAGCAGCCGCTCGATTCGGTCGGTGAGCCGCGCGGTCTCGCGGGCGAGCCGCGACAAGATCTCGTCGACCTGCGCCGGGTCGGCCGCGCGCTTGAGCGCCAGCGTCTCGACGAAGAGCCGGATCGAGGTGAGCGGGGTGCGCAGCTCGTGGGTGATCTTGGAGACGAAGTCGGTCTGCAGCTGCGAGAGGTTCTGCTCCTTGGCCAGGAACACCCAGACCAGCGTGATCCCCGTCGCGAGCAGCCCGCAGAAGACGAGCACCAGGAGGCCGAGGACGAGGTTCCAGTCGGGCGTGCCGCGCACGAGCAGGATCACGCCGACGGTGACCATCATCGCGCTCGGCACCAGGACGAGCAGGATGAGGAGCCACGCGATGCGTCGATAGCCGGCGGCGGGATCGCGCGCCCCGGGGCGTCGCGCGGCCGAGCGCGGCGTGTTGCGCGCCGCGGCCGGACGCTCGGACGCCGGCCCGGAGGCGCTCATGGCTTGTCGAGCAGGAGCCGTCGGCGCAGGCGCGCGAGCGGCCCGAGCCCGCCGGCGAGCGCCCCGCCGAGCAGCGCGACGAGCGCGTAGATCACGTCGAACCACCCCGCCGCGCCGCCGGTCGACCGATGGGCGATGGTGAGGCCGAAGCGCACGCCGAACGACGCGACGCCGTAGGCCGCGAGCGAGCCGACGCAGAGGCGCGCGAGGTCGCGCGCGGTCTCGGTGGCGCGCACCGAGTTCGGCCAGACGTGCCGCACGACGTGGACGATCCACAGCACGAGGGGCGTGATCGCGAGGGCGCCAGAGAAGCCCGCGATCAGCGTGAGCTCCGAGTCGGTC
The DNA here is from genome assembly GCA_021783935.1 of Myxococcales bacterium. Lineage (GTDB taxonomy): Bacteria > Myxococcota_A > Polyangia > Polyangiales > JADJMO01 > CAIXWQ01. The sequence continues at coordinate 2,383 of JAJXTK010000335.1, forward strand.
GGCTCGCGCCCGGCGATCGAGCGCAGCGCCCCCGCGATCGCTGCGTCGATCACCACGAGCAGCCACACGAGCAACAAGGGCGTGAGCGCGGCGATGGTCGGCCGCGCGCGCCGGATCTTCAGCGACTCCTCCTCGAGCGCGGCGCGCCCTCGGCTCGCGCCGCCGCGTGGCGAGACGATCGCCGCGGCCGGCGGCGGGGGGGACGCCATGGCGAACGTGCTCGCCCGCGCCTCGGCCGCGGCCACGGCCTCGCTCGACGTCGGCGCGATGGTGATCCCCGGCGGCGGCGTCTGCAGCGCTCCGCTCGGCTCCGCGTCGAAGGCCGCGAGCGCGCGGTCGAGATCGCGCATGGTCTGGTAGCGATCGCGTGCGTCCTTGGCCATGGCGCGCTGGACGACGAGCTCGAGCGCCTCCGGGATCGACGGCTCGAGCTCGCGGGGCCTCTTCGGCTCGGTGCTGATCACCTCGGTGATGACGGCGGTCGGATCGGTCCCGCCGAAGGCGCGCTTGCCCGTGAGCATGCGGTAGGCGATCGCGCCGAGCGCGTAGATGTCGACGCGGTGATCGACCTTGTCGCCGCGCGCCTGCTCGGGGGCCATGTAGTTCGGCGTGCCCATGATCATGCCGGTGCGGGTGAGCGACGGCCCGTCGGTCATGATCTTGGAGATGCCGAAGTCGAGCACCTTGACGAACGGCGCGGGCGCGCGCCCGCTCCCCTCGCGGTCGCGCACGAGGAAGAGGTTCTCGGGCTTCAGATCGCGGTGCACGACGCCGACGTCGTGGGCCGCGGCGAGCGCGCTGGCGATCTGGCGCGTGAGCGCGATCGTGGTCGCGACGTCGAGCCGACCGACGCGCTCGAGGTGGTCGTGGAAGTCCTCCCCCTCGAGGAACTCGCTGACGATGTACGGGCGCCCGTCGTCGGTGCGCGCGACGTCGTAGACCTGCACGACGTGCGAGTGGTCGATCGCCGCCGACGCCTCCGCCTCGCGCTGGAAGCGCACGAGGCTGTCGCTGCTGCGTACGAGCTCGGCGTGGAGGATCTTGACGGCGAAGCGGCGCGCCGCGAGCCGCAGGTGGCGCGCCTCGTAGACCCGGCCCATGCCACCCTCGCCGAGCAGCTTGGCGATTTGGTAGGTGCCGCCGAGCACGGCGCCGAGCAGCGGATCGGCCTCCGACTCGGAGAGCTCGAGCGGGGTCGCGTCCTTGGGGCAGACGACGAAGTCCTCGGGGTAGCGGGCGAGGCACTTGGGGCAGACCTTGGCGCGCTCGGTCGCCGGCGCGGCGACCGCGAGCCGGCCGCGCGAGACGGCCTCGCGCACGAGCATGGTCGGGATCGCCGTCGTGATCGGCGGCGGCGCCGGTGCGCCCTCGAAGGCGGCGCCGCTGCCGCTCGGATCGCCCGCGTTGGCCGAATCGACCATCGCGGTCACGCTAGCACGCGACAGGTGTGCAGGGCGCATGTCGAAGTGCACTGAGCCGCGTCATCGCGCGGAATCGGGATCCGAGGCGCTGCGGGGCCGTTATGCTCCTCGGCATGGTGCGGTCGAGGGGGCAGGGCGCGATCTCCGACGAAGCGCGCGCGCTGCACGCCGAGGCGCCCGCGGTGGATCTGCACGCGGACACCCTCATGTGGAGTCGGTGGTTCGGCTACGACTTGCTCGCGCGCCACGAGGCGCTGCTGCCGCGTCACGCCTTCGCCGGGCACGTCGACGTGCCGCGGCTGCGCGAGGGGGGGGTCGGCGCCCAGTACTTCGGGCTGGTGAGCCTGCCGATCGCCCCGAGCGGCAATCGTGCGGTGATCGACGCGCAGATCGACGAGCTCGAGGGGGCGGTCGCGCGCTCGGCCGCAGGCGCCGGCGAGCTCGTTCGCGCGGACGACGTAGAGCAGGTGCGGGCGGCCAACGGGCGCGGCGCCGTCGCGGCGCTGCTCGGCATCGAGGGGGCCCATGCGCTCGATGGCGACCTCGACGCGGTCGACCACTTCGCGCGCCGCGGCGTGCGCTACCTCGGCCTCCTGCATTTCAGCGCCAACGAGGCCGGCTTTCCCGCCTATGGATGGGGCCGCCGCGACGACGCCGGGCTCACGCCGTTCGGCCGGGACCTCGTGCGGCGCGCCGAAGGGGCCGGTCTGGTGGTCGACCTCGCCCACATCAACCGTAAAGGGTGGTTCGAGGTGTGCGCGCTCGCGCGACTGCCGCTCTATTGCACGCACACCGGCGTCGCGGGGGCCTTTCGCCACTGGCGCAACGTCGACGACGAGCAGCTGCGCGCCCTCGCGCAGAACGGAGGCGCCGCGGGGGTGATCTTCACGCCGCGCTACCTCGGCGCCGAAGGGCTCGAGCCGGTGGTGCGCCATTTGCGACACATGATCGACGTCGGCGGCGAGGAGCTGCCGGCGCTCGGCAGCGACTGGGACGGCATGATCGTGCCGACGAGGGAGCTGCACGACGCCTCATGCGTGCCGGCGCTCACCACGGCGCTGCTGCGGGCCGGTCTCGCGGCGCGCGTCGTGCGGAAGATCCTTCGCGACAACGCGCTGCGGGTGCTGGCGGCCGCCGCGCCGCGCCGCGCCTGAGAACCCCGGCCAGGCAGTGGATTTTCCCCGGTACCGACCGCCCCCATCCCGCGTCATCGCTCGATTCCTCGCGCGATCGACCCCATCCCGCTGACGGTCACCGTCTCCGCCGGCCGTTGCTCAACGGCCCGCCAAGACGCGCGCGAGGGGCCAGTCCGGTCGCTCGCTTCGACGCGCTGCGGCCGCAGGGGCGCGCGAGGGGGCGCTACGGGTCGAAGTCCGCTGGCCCAGCGCGCCCGCTTTCGCGTACCTTTTTCCAAGATGCCGTCGCTCGCGCGTCTCCTGGGTTCGCTCGGCCTTGTCTTCGTCGCGGCCTGTTCGTCGAAAGGCGCATCGAACGCGCCCGCGACGGACGCGGGCGTCGACAGTTCCTGTGATCCGGGCGCGGCCGTGCCCGCCTACGTGCGCTCCCCCGGCGCGGAGGTCAGCTTCCCGAGCGGCTTCCTGTTCGGCACGGCGACGGCCGGCATGCAGATCGAGAAGGGGCTCGTTCACGCCGACTGGTACCAATGGGCGAAGCTCCCCGGGAAGGTCGCTGGGGGCGACAATCCCGACGACGGCCCCGACGCGCTCGCGCACATCCCCGAGCACGTCGCCGCGATGCAGTCGGCCGGGGCGACCGCCTATCGGTTCTCGATCGAGTGGTCGCGCATCTACCCGACGCTCGACGCGTTCGACGCCGACACGCCCGACGCGACGGCGCTCGCGAGCTACCACCAGCTGCTCGCCGCGCTCAAGGCCGCGAAGATCCGCCCGTTCGTCACGCTCCATCACTTCGCGACGCCCGACTACCTCGACGACATCACCCAGCCCTCGCAGCCGCAGACCTTCGAGCGTCCCGAGATGCTCACCATGTTCCCCGAGTTCGCCCGCCGCATGGCGAAGGAGTTCGGCGGCGAGGTCGACGACTGGGTGACGATCAACGAGCCGATGATCCTGCTGCTCGGCGCCTACGTCGCGCAGGGGCACCCGCCGGGCGCGCCGATGAGCTTCGATCGCATGGTCGGGGCGCTCAAGAAGCTCGTGCGAGTCCACGCGGCGGTCTACGACGCGCTGCACGCCGCCGACACGATCGACGCGGGCAGCGGTCGCCCCGTCGCGGTGTCGATCGCCAAGCACAATCGCGTCTTCTTCCCGCGCGACGCGTGCGAGCCGAACGACGTCGCCGCGGCGGCGAAGGCCACATACCTGTGGAACGAGTGGATCTACAACGCCCTCGTGTTCGGCGACTGGGACGACGACTTCGACGGGGTCTACACCGGACCGAACGACAAGCAGGCCGACCCGACGCTCAAGGGGCGCGTCGACTGGCTCGGCGTGAACTACTACGGCGACACCCTCGTCAGCTCGGAGCTCGCCCTGCCGTACATCGGCGGCATCCCGACCTACGCGGACCTGCCGACCTCCTTGCCGAAGACCGACATGTCGTGGGACATCTTTCCGCAGGGTTTCCGCACCGTCCTGAAGGAGCTCGCCAAGTACAAGCTCCCCGTCTACGTCACCGAGAACGGCATCGGAGACTCGCAGGACGTGAACAAGTCGCGCTACCTGGCCGAGCATCTCTGGGAGCTCGCCCATGCGATCTCGGATGACGGCGTCGACGTCCGCGGCTACTTCTACTGGTCGTTGATCGACAATTTCGAGTGGGCCAACGGTTTCTGTCCGAGGTTCGGGCTCTACGCCGTCGACCGCGCGTCGGCTTCCAAGACGTTGACGCCGTACAAGGCCGCGACGCTCTTCAGGCAGATCGCCGCCGACGGTAAGCTGTCGGCCGCCACGATCGACGCGCTGCCTGCCTATTCCAGCCCTGTGATCTGCCAAGGACCGTGATGGCCGAGCGACCGAAGCCCCCGCCGCCGCCGCCACGCCCGCTCGCGCCCATTCGCGAGGATCGCGCCGTGCTGCCGCGCAACGACCCGCGCGCCGATCCGGAGCCGCAGGCCGCCGCCGCGCCGCCGCCCAAGAGGCCCGTCGCCGCGCGCCCGCTCCCGCAGCTGTCGAACGTCCCGGTCCCGAACGGCGCCTTCGCGCCGCCGAGCCGGCCCGGCCCGTCGGCCCGCAACGACTTCGTCCTGCAGTCGATGGCGCCGCCGCGCATCGCCGAGGACGAAGACGAG
>JAJXTK010000336.1 GCA_021783935.1 Myxococcales bacterium
GGGCGACGCGTCGCCGCTTCGCGCGGCTCGAACCGGGCGCGCGGCAAAGGGGGCGCGAGGCGCGTCCGAGGCCCCGCCGGCGAGCGCCAAGGGGTCTGCGGCGGCGCGGCGGCGCGCCCCCGCGGCGCGACCGTCGGTGGTGGACGCCAAGGTCACCGCCGAGGTGCTGCGATCGCAACGCGGCCCCGCACCCCCGGCGCAACAGCCGAGCAAGCTCCTCGATCACGATGCGCTCGAGCGTGCGCTCCTTCGCGCGCTGCGCGCGAGGCTCCCCATGAGCGCCGACGATCTCATCGAGGCCGCCGGGGTGCCGTCGGAGCAACACGATGCGGCGCGCGCCTCGCTCGGGGAGCTCGTCGAGCGCGGGCTCATGGGCAGGGCGGGCTTCGCGGGCTCGAGCCTCTTCTTCGCCAAGAAGCCCGAGCGTCGCGCGCCCCGTCGCCACGCCGCGCCCGCTGCGGACACGCCCGCTTCCGCCGGCGCCCTCACGACGCCCGCGCCCGCGAGCGAGCCGGAGGCCCCCCCGTCGTCGTCGGACACCTGGCGGCCCGTCGTCATCCGCCGCCGCAAGCCGCAGCCCGCCGAGGCGACGCAGGCCGAGGCGACGCCCCCTGCGCCGGCCGCGAAGATTCAAGGCGACGAGGGTGCTCGCTCCTGAGCGGGCGCCGCACCGTGCGCGCGGCGCGAGAGGCTCGCGCCCAGGGTCAGGGGAGGCGCTCGCCGGGCACTCGGCCGGTGATCGAGGGGTGCCACGCCGGCACCGAAAGGTGCGGCTGCCGCTGGTAGTCGCGCACCAGCTCGCGCTCGCGCGTGGTCTCTGGGCGCATGGTCGTCGCAGGGCGCAGGGGCCTCGCCTTCGTCGTCGCGCCCGTGGCCACGAGCGCGCCAGGCACGAACTCGGGCGCCTGGAGCAGCCAGGTGTTCGCGCTCCCCGCGAAGTCGAGCAGCAAGAACGCGGCGAGCGGTAGGTCCTGGTTCACCGTACCCGCGTAGAGGTGCCACGTCCGGCCCGCGATGACCCTCGCCTTGGTCGTGTCCTCGTGGATCGAGATCGTCGTGCCGCCCGACTGGGCGGTGAGCACCGCGACCTCGGCGCCGACGAACTTCGCGGACGCTGCGGGATCCTGGGTCGAGATCCACACGCGCACCTCGAAGGGGCCCGGCCCGCCGGGGACCTGCGCGAACAGCGACAGCTCGAAGTGCGACTTGGAGCCGGAGCCGTCGGCGAGCTGCGCGACGTTCGCGGCGAGACCGTCGGGCGCGTCGCTCATGAGCACGCTCGCGAACGTGGTCTTGTACTGCTGGGCGCTGTCGGCCGACTCGGAGAGCCACATGCCGACGCCCGACGCGCGCGTGCCGAAATTCAGGTCGAGGATGAGGTTCTGCGGGTGCGTGTCGCCGAACAGCGGGTTCTGCACCATCGTGCGCAGCGGCGCGGCGTCGGCGGCGACGTCGGGCGTGCCTGTGTCGGCGACGACGCCGGTGTCGGCAATCGGGGCGTTCGTCGTGTCGGAGCCGCCGCACGCGGTCAGGGGCACCGCGAGTGCGGCGAGCAGCCAGAGCGAGGCACGCGTGTTCATCGGCGGAAGCTCCCAGGGGTGACGACTCGGCTCTTCGGCACGTTCAACGACAGCGTGGCGGTGGTAGTGCCCGACTCGAGCCAGGCCCTGGCGGCGGCGATCATCGTGTCGACGCCGGTCATCGCGTCGCTCATGGTCTCGGCCACGATCTCGTCCGGCGCCACGCCGACGCCGCTGCGGAAGGTCTTGTTCGCCATGTCGGTCAGCGACGTGCCCCAGAGCGAGTCGCTCATCTGGATGCTGCCGCCGCGCCAGGCGAGCAGCAGCGCGGAGGTCGACGAGATCGTGCCGTAGGAGCCGCTGGTCGGCCCGGGGGCGAAGACGCGCTGGTTGGTGCGCCCCTCGATGAACGCGGCGAGGTAGTCGTTCGCGGAGACGTCCGCCGCCTGCAGCCAGGCGACGCGCGCGCCGAGCCCGTTCGCGGTGAACGCGGGGACGGCCTCGATCGGGTTCACCTGCGCGTAGTAGTCGCCGAGGAAGTAGTCCTCGACGACGCCGTCGCAAGGCGCGCCGCTGCGGCTCGAGACCAGCTCGCACGACGGCGACGCGCTGCCGATCGTGCTCAACAGGTCCGCGACGGTGGACTTGCCGTCCCAGCTCGCGACGTAGAAGCCGACGTCGCCGATCGGCTGGGTGGCGCTGCGGATCTCCTCCGCGATGATCTCGGAGTCCTCGGCGTAGCCGCCGTTCCCCTGGCGGACGTCGAAGAGCACCTTGGTCGGCTTGGTGTCGAACGCCGCGGTCACCTGCCCTTGCCAGGTCGCGAAGTCGGCCATCGTGCCGTCGAACTGCATGCCGAGCGTGTCGCCGAAGACGGTGCCCGAGGAGATCGTGTCGTTGTAGGAGCTCGACGCGCTCGCCGACGGGGTGACCGTGTCCTGGAAGCGCTCGACGCAGTCGAGGAGGTTCGGGTCGTTCTCGTTGCCGATGAGCCCTCGCCCCTGGAGGTTCTTCCAGGCGGGAGCGGCGACGTCGATCTCGAGCACGTTGCGGTTCGCCCCAGTGCAGTCGGTCGGCGACGCGCACTGGGTGATCTCCACCGTGGAGGCGCGGTGCGAGATCATCCACGCGACGCTGGTCGCCGACCACGCGAGGTCGGCGCCGGGATCGGCGGGCACCCCCGGCGCGTAGGTGAGCCAGACGCTGCGCACCCAGGCGAGCGGATCGATGCCGTCGATCTTGGTGACCGCGTCGCCGGGCTTGAGTGACTGGCCGAGCAGCGACGACTTGGCCGCTTGGTAGACGATGAACCCGAGCTTCTTGGCGGTGGCGCCGGGATCCTCGAGCAGGTTCAGCTCGCCGAAGCCGAGGCAGGCGCCGAGCGTCGAGGAGCTGACGCCGCTCGCGAGCGGCTGCAACGTGCCGAAATTGATCGGCCCGCCGAAGCTCGTGTGATGGTTACGCAGCCCGTTCACGAGCCCCGACATGCCGGCGTAGAAGGCGCGCCCGCCGACGGTGGGCGCGGTGAGCGCCGGGCGCGCCGCGATCATCGCGTCCGCGTTCGAGCTCGCGTTGCGGGCCGCCTGCACGTTCTTGGCGAGCGTGATCCAGCGATCGACGAAGTCCTCGCGATGGCGCTGGCTGGGCACGGGGCCCCACGACGCATAGGCCGGCAGGCAGTGCCCGAATTGGCACTCTCCGTCGGGGCCGCAGGCGGTGTCCTGGGTCGCGATCGTGCACGCGGCCGCCGGCACCGGGGTCCCGTCGACCGGCGTGATCTCGAGCGCGTCGATCACGAGCGAGGCGTTGGTGCTGCGCGACGAGAGCCCGACCGAGATTTGCACCAGCGGCACGCCCCAGATGGAGGTGTCGATCGGCCCGGTGGTGAGCTCGGCCCACCCGTCGCTCGTCTCGCGCCCGGTGCGAATCGCGTTGACCGCCGTGAACGACCCCGCGGCGGGGAGCGCCGACGTCGAGTAGGTCGCGGTCAAGAGCGGCATCGCGCCGTAGCTTCGGACCCACACGGTCACGCGCACCTGCGGCTTGGTCATCGCCGAGGCGAGCTTCGCGAAGGGGACGATGACGCCACTCGCGGCGTCGGCGGCGCCCTTGCCGAGCAGGAGCGCGCGCGAGCCCTCGACCGCCGGATCGCTCGCCGCGTGCGCCGTAAGCTCGGCGGCGGTCATCGGCGTGCCGCCCGCGTCGACGAACGTGAGCGTCGGCGGGTAGCCCGGCTTGTTCTTCGTCAGCGCGACGCCATACTTCGACAGCTGCGCGGCGTCTTCGAACCCGATCAAGATCGAGCCGGGATCCGTGGAGACGAGCGAGCCCGTCTTCGGATCGAGGTCCGAGGCGATCGCCGGCCGCGCGGCCACGAGCACCCCGCCGACCATCGCCACGCCATGAATCCAGTTCAATCGTCGCTTGCCGAGCATCGTGTCGACCCCGCGCTTCACCCGCGGATCGCGGGCGTCTCGAGCTTCACCTAGCTTGGAAGGGTCGACCGCGAGAGCTCCGACGCCCGCGAATCCGCCCAGCCGGCAACCGTCGCGGCACACCACCCGGCGCACCTCCGCCCGAACGCCCGAACGTCGGCGCCGCTCGGCCGGTAGTCTCCGTCGACCGCGCAGCCTCGCGCGCGGCGGCGTCGAGGTCTTCTGCCCCCGCGTCGCCCGGCGCTGTCGCGATTCGCCCGAGCATCCAGCTCGCACCACTGCCCCAGATTCGAGTCTGGTTCCGATCGCGCGACAGCCCCCACCCGGCCTCCCCGCCACCGCGGGGGGCATGGGATAGGGGCTGTTTGAGGCGTCGCGGGCCAGGTCTTGGGGCAGTGGCGCCAGCGGCGTCCTGTCGCTCTCGTCGCGCCCTGCGCGTGAATTCTCGATGAGCTCGGCATCGCCCGCACGCCATTCTCGCGCGCGCGAGCACGCCGCCCTCGAGCACGACCCCGCCAGCGACGATGCGTGGTGAGCGCCCCAACCTTCGCCCTCGCGCGGGACCCATGTATCCTTCCCGATTGCCGTACCAGCGCGCGGCAACGTCGGTGGACATCGTCGGCGGTTCGAGGAGGCATCCCCAGATGCGGCAACTGGCGTGGGAACACCTCATCGCTGTGTGCGTGGTGGCCGGGTCGATGGGGTTCGGGTGCGGCTCGGGATCGGGCAGCGAGCCGCCGGCTGACGGCTCGTCGCCGACCGAAGCAGGCCCGAGCCGCGACGCGGGCTCGGGCGCCGACGCCTGCGCCGACACGCAGACAGACCCACTCAACTGCGGCGTCTGCGATCACTCCTGCCAGGGTGGCGTCTGCTCGGGGGGCGCGTGCCGACCGCTGGTGCTCGCCTGGGGGCAGCTCGCGCCGTATGGGCTCGCGGTCGATTCGACGAGCGCGTACTGGGCAAATAGCGGCAGCGGCACCGGTGGCGATGGCTCCGTCATGAAGGTCGCCCTGGGCGGCGGCCCGCCGACGACGCTCAGCTCAGGGCATGGCGACCCCTTTGGCATCGCGGTCGATGCGACCAGCGTGTACTGGACCGAGCGGAACGGCGGCACCGTGCAGAAGATCGCCCTGGACGGGGGGCCGCCGGCGACGCTCGCCCCGGGGCAAGGCGGGCCCACTGGCATCGCAGTCGATGCGACGAGCGTGTACTGGACAGACGCATTCAGCGGCGCGGTGATGAAGCTCGCCCCGGGGGGGGGCCCGCCGACGACGCTCGCCCCGGGGCAAGGCGGGCCCACTGGCATCGCAGTCGATGCGACGAGCGTGTACTGGACGGACGGCGTGGACGGCACAGTGATGAAGGTCGCCCTGAGCGGGGGCCCTCCGACGACGCTCGCCTCGGGGCAGAAGGCCCCCACGGGCATCGCGGTCGATTCCACGAGCGTGTACTGGGCGAACCAGGGCAGCGCGGGCAGCGATGGCGCGGTGATGAAGGTCGCCCTGGGCGGGGGCCAGCCGACGGCGCTCGCCTCCGGGCAGAGCGGCCCCTATGACATCGCGGTCGATTCCACGAACGTGTACTGGACGAACGGCAAGAAGCCTGGCGCGGTGATGAAGGTCGCCCTGGGCGGGGGCCCTCCGACGACGCTCGCCTCGTCGGGGCAAAGCCAGCCCGCTGGCATCGCGGTCGATGCGACGTGCGTGTACTGGACGGACCTCAACGGCGGCTTGGTGATGAAGCTCGCCAAGTAGGCGCGCGCAGCGTGGGTGGAGCCATTTGGGCATCACGAATCGGATAGAGACACTCGAGTAGAGCTGGCGATGTCATTCGAGCTCGAGCCGGTCGACGAGCAAGCGCAACGAAGGAGCTCTCGGGCCCGCCAGCGTCGAGCCGAGGTGCCCGCGCGCGCACCGAGACGCGTGACCACTTCGGCGTAGCGCGCGCTCGGCGAGGGGCTCCAGCAGGCCGTTGAGAAACGGCCTGCGGAAGCTGTGACAGACGGCAGGCCGTGTCGATCGCGCGGCAAGTTTCGGGTTCACGCGGGAGAGGACCGGGCAGTTCCGGAGAAGCTCAACGGCCTGCTAGCCTCGATCGCGATGGCGAAGGACGCTCCCCACTTCGATTTCGTGATCGTCGGCTCCGGCTTCGGCGGGAGCGTCAGCGCGCTCCGGCTGACCGAGAAGGGATATCGGGTGCTCGTGATCGAGAAGGGGCGGCGCTTCGGCGACGCCGACTTCGCGAAGACGAACTGGGATCTTCCGCGCTGGCTCTGGATGCCTTCGCTCGGCCTGCGCGGCATCTTCAAGATGACGTTCCTCGAGCACGTCACGATCTTCTCCGGCGTCGGCTACGGCGGCGGATCGCTGGTGTACGCGAACACGCTCCCGGTGCCGAAGGCGGAGTTCTTCACCACCGGCTCCTGGGCGGGGCTGCGAGACTGGCATAGAGAGCTCGCGCTCCACTACCGAACTGCGCGCCACATGCTCGGGGCGAATCCCAATCCACGGCTGATGCCGGGAGACGAGATCCTGCGCGACATCGCCCGGGAGACGGGGCGTGAGCAGCACTTCTCTCCGACCGACGTCGCGGTTTATTTCGGCGAGCCCGGGCGCCGCGCGCGCGACCCCTACTTCGGCGGCGCGGGCCCCGAGCGCGCCGGCTGCACCTTCTGTGGCGCGTGCATGACCGGCTGCCGACACGGCGCGAAGAACACCCTCGACAAGAACTACCTCTATCTCGCCGAGCGGCGCGGCCTCGCCGTGAGCACCGAGACCGAGGTCGTCGCGGTGCGCCCGCGCGACGGCGGGGGCTATCGCCTCGAGGTCGAAGAGGGGCTCGGACTCCGCAGGCACCACCGCGAGCTCACGGCCGATCGCGTGGTGCTCGCGGGGGGCGTGCTCGGCACCGTCGATCTGCTGCTCAAGATGAAGGCCGATCCGAAGGGGCTCCCGGCCCTGTCGCCGCGCACCGGCGAGCTGGTGCGAACCAACAGCGAGAGCCTCATCGCCGTCATCACCGAGCGCGAGGACCTGGACTTGAGCAAGGGGGTCGCGATCGGCTCGATCCTCCACACGGACGAGCA
>JAJXTK010000337.1 GCA_021783935.1 Myxococcales bacterium
ACACACAAGACAGCGCAGTTCGGCGGCGAGCTGCGCGCCGCGTTGGCGCAACTGAGCGCATGGCCGTCTCGAATCTCGCCCACACCGAAGCGAACCTTCGCAACGAACGCGGTGGTCGTGGAGCGCGGGCACGCGATCCCGAGCTTCCTCTGTTTCGCGGATCCTGATGGCGAGCGCGGCGAAGAGCCACTCCTCGTCGCCGACGACGTCCGTCGCGGCAACTACGCGGCATGGCTTCTCGCCATGGGGCTCGAGGACGAGGCGGAAGCCCTTCGCTGGCGCGACGATTGGGCCCCCTCGGGGAGGCGACTCCTCGTCGTGCGAATAGGGGGACGGAAGTTCGTGCTCGCGCCACCGCAACTCCACGACGATTCCTGGTGGCCCGACGAGGAGTTCCTGTGGCGGTACGGTCGTCTCGGCGGAATCGTTGCCGGGATGGATCTCGTCGCGATGCAAGCCGTAAAGCGTGCGCTTCGGGGCGAGCCGTTCGACGACGTCGATCTGCCGACCGAGTTCGTTGCCGATGAGGCGTTCTCAGGGAGCGTGCTTGCGGACGGGACCCTGTTCGGAATCGTGCGGCTGCGCCATCCCCAGGAGCCGCTCGAATTCTTCGACATGTAGTAATCTTCTAAGCTCTCGAGGTCGGCAGAGATGGAACAAAGGATTCGGGAGCGCGCGTTCTTCCTCTACGAGAACGATCGGGAACGAACAACCCTGCACGAACTCGACGACTGGCTCACGGCGGAGAACGTGGAGTTGGCGCGGGCATTCGCGGAGGCCGCTCGCGCCCTGCGCCCGTCTCGCGGGGCGATAAGCGCTTCGTTTGACCAAGATGAGGTCTGGTACGGCGCCGACTCGATCGAGGCGATGCTGAAGGTTCTTCGCCCACGCATCCGGAACCGCCGGAAGAACAGCGTGCTGCTCCGCATGATCGAGTCGTACCAAGACTACCTGACGTCCTCGGCGGGAGTGTCGGACACGGAAGCTGTTCGCCAGGGCACCCATTCATTGCACATCTATCGACTCGTGACCGCCTTCAGCCTCCTTCTCGACGGTGGGACGGTGCAGGCAATCAACCATTCGCTCGCCAAGGAACTAAAAGATCTGTTCTCCGAAGACCCGGTCTCCTTCGACACCAGTGAATTCAACATCGTTTCCGCCGCTGCGCTCCAACGCGCGAGCCACCTTCCAGTCACCTTCATCAACGAGGGCGGCGACCTGTCCCCGGACTTGCAGGTGGACGACCTTTGCTACGTCGAATGCAAGGATCTGCATCCTGCGAGCCGCGCTGGGCTCGCGCAGGCGCTCGCCGACCACTTGACGAAGGCGACAGACCAGCTCAACACAGCCCAAAGACAGCGGGCTCTGCCCGCGACGGGAGTCTGCATCGATATCCCTTGGGGTATGCTCCCACTCGCCCCCAACGAATGGCAAGCGATCCGAGATGCGTTGACGAGAGCAGATGGCCCCACGTTCATCCTGGTGTCGTGCTCGGGCATCAACAAGACGTTGACCGACGTGGGCTTCCCAGTGGCAGTGTCGCTCGTCACCCAGACCGTCGTCCCGCACGACCTCCACGACCGGCTCCTGCGTTTTCTAACGGGCGCGTCCCATCGCCTCGGCGCTGCTGACTTTCTACGGGTTCCACACTGAGCTGAGGCACCGAAACGACAACGGCCATTCCGGTCTCTTCGGCGCGCGGCGGCTGCGCGGGAAGTGCGGTCGTTCTCACGAGATCACCTTGTCCGGCACAGTGATGCCGCACCGGCGGAGCGCACGCCGGAGCTCGCCCGCACTCGAGCAGACCGCTATCGGCCGCTCCGTGACACGCTTCGCGACGGTACGTGCTATCGACGCGAGCTCGCCGTCCTGCGTGTAGAAGATGTCGACGTGATGGAGCGCGAGGGCGTGCTCGCAGTCGAACACGGCTCCCGTCGTGCCGCGCGCTCCGCCGAGCGCACGGTCGATCTGGAGACACGCCGCGTACATGGCCGTGCGTGAGGTCGGGAGGAGCGACGCGTCGATCATCGTCTCGACGAGCGCCTGCGCAATCTTGCCGATGAAGACCTCGTCCGACCACCCGAGCCGGCGCGCCGCGGCGACATCGGGAAGCGGCGGCGGCAGCCGAAGGCGGCGCCCGAGGTGCCGTTCAAGGCGGGGCCACTCCAAGAGCACGGCGGCCAGATTGACCACGGGAGGCAGCCGCTCGCTGCTCTTGGCGAAGAACTCGATCGTCGCGAGCGTGTCGTCGATGGTGTAGGCGCGTTCGAGCATCTCGCGCTGCTTGCCCCACAGCTTCCGCGCACCGCGAGCATCGAGCGCACGAAGGCGCTCGATCTCCTCCGCGACGTGGCGACGCAATCGTGGGAGCGGTATCGCGTCGAGCGGGTCGTACGGCGTCCCCGGGACCTTCGTGTTGGAGCGGATCGCGTCGATCAGCGCGGCGAGGTACTCGGGATCGCGCGGCGCATGCTGGGCAAGCTGCGTCTGTAGCTTTCGCGACCATGCATGCCGGTAGAAGTCGGGAGCGTGGAAGTCGACGTTGGCCGCGAGGAGCCTCAGCTTCGCGCTCACGCCCTCGAGGGCGATGCGTCCAAGCTCGGCGAGCCCCTGCTCCGAGACCGCCTCGGGGATCGCCGCAGCCACGAATCTCGCCACGTCGCCGACGACGAGCGTCTCCCAGGTCGGGAGCGGCGCCGCGAGGTCGCAGCACTCGACGATGACGCGCGCGATGCGCTGGCGCTCGTGGCGCCGTTCGGTCGGCTGCAGTGCGTATCCCGCGTCCTCGTCGACGTCGACGTTGATCAGCGTCTCGGTGAAGTGCGCCTGCGAGGGGCGCAACCGGACCGCCCCGGTTCGGGAGAGCGCGAGCAGGCCACCGAGTTCGTGCCCCGTGCGCCAGTTGGGCATGCGGGCCGCATGGGAGAAGACCGGCTGGTCCACGTAGAGGTCGACGGGCATGCGATGTCCTCGCGACGCGGCTTCGCCCCGCGCTACGGCGCCTCGTCGAAGAGCCGGCCCGTCCAGTCTTGGGCGGCTTCCTCGAAGGCGTCATTGAGCCACGCGTCGTTTACCAGCTCGGGGTGGCGGTTCGTCGTCCAGGTGCGGATCGTCGGCGCGAACCTTCCGGTGTTCGCGTCGAACGGCGCGGGCGCCTCCAAGCGATACCGGCGCAGCAGCCGGCCGAACGAGGTGTTCCCGGCGCGTGCCGCCATCGCGACCCGATCCACGTCGTCGAAGGACAGCCACTCGAAGCGCTCGAGCGCGGGCACCTCGGAGACGAGCGCGGGAAAGTCACGCCGAATCACGTCGGCGAAGGCAGTCGTGACCGAGCGGCGGATCGGTTCGAGGTGAAAGCCGGGGAGCCCGTCCGGCGTGACGAGGCAGGGCACGACGTCGGCGAGCTGGTCGCCGCGCAGACCCCGTCCGCGGCCGCTTCGTGTTCGGCTGATCTCGGAGAGGAGCTGTGCGATTCCGTGACCGAGGCCGTCCTTGCCCAGGTAGTGAGCGCCGGTCAGCAGGTCTCCGGTCGTGAGGATTCCGCGAAGGAGCCGCTTGCCCTTGATCTCGACGACGCAGTCGTCGCCGATCACGCCGTCTGGCGAGAGGTCGCCCTTGATCGGCCTCAGCGGCTGGTAGTGGGCCGCCCCGAGTTCGTGATCGACGCGGCGCCGGACGTACTCCTCGGCGACGTCGCCGAACACCGGGTCGAACGCCGCCATGCCGTTGGCTCCGCTCTTCATGTGCTCGCGCAGGAAGTCGAAGATGCCGTCGGAAAACACGAGCGCGAGGTAGCGGGCGACGGGCGCGATCGCGAGGTCGGGGGAGAGCAGGACGAGCGGGTAGTCCCGAAGGGCGGAGTACGCGTAGCGGAAGTCGTCGCGTGGGCCGTCGCGGTACGTCTTGCTTGTCGTCGAGAGCGTCTTGAGGTCCGCCATGCTCTTCGCGAAGGGCAGCAGGGCGCGAAACGACGCCTCGGCGTTCCTGGTCGCCGCGAAGAGGCGCGGCACGATCCTCGGGAGCGCGCGTTCGTCGAGCTGGAGCGCCCACGCGTACAAGACGAAGAAGAGGGCGCGCAGCTCGGGAAACGGTAGCCCGGTCGCGCCGACAAGCGCGTCGAGCGGGTTTGGCCGGTCTCGAAGAACGTCGGGGAGGACTCGCCCGAGCAGCATCTGCGTTCGCGCGAGTCCGGGCTTCAGGGGCCCGAGCAGCGCCTCGTGCTGCGCGTACATGCGCAACACGTTCCGGCAGTTCTGCTCCGTGAGCGTGCGGCCCGTGAGCACGACCTCGGGCCTTGCGCCGGTCACCCCGTTCGCGCGACGGAGCAGGCGCGGGTAGTTCGCGCCCACGCCGTCGACTCGCCGCGCCGGCGACGGCGCGTGCAGCACGGCGTTCGCGAGGACGGCGACCGCTAGGCGGTTCTCGAGCGCCCCATCGTCCCCGGTTTGCTCCAGGACCGCGGAGCGACGCGCCAGCCCGGCGAGCAGCAGCATCGGATCGGCGGCACCGACCTCGCCGAGGAGCTCGGCGCGCGTGCAGACCTTGGCGTCGGTGATGAGGGTTAGCACGGGAGCCTCTGCAGGAACCGAAGGATGGCATGCAGTCCTCCGTCGTGCTCTCGGACCGAACGTGCCTACTTCCAGCCGACGGAGATTACCTCGTCGAACGGCACCCAGACCTCCGCAACCCTTTGAATTTGCTGGGCAGGAAAGTCCGGTTGCACGCCCGCGCAACTACCGATCTCTACGACCTCACCAGTCGCGAGATCCTCCGACGAAGCCCCGGATACCTCACGGTTCCGGGGTTTCGGCGTTTTGGGCGATGAGCCGTCGTCGTCGTCGGGGTCGCGTCCGTTTCCCCGCGCGCCTCTCCCTCGCGGCCGGGGAGCGCCAGGCCCACCGATCCGCCCGACGATGAGAGCCGAGTCCGCCACCCACGAGCCGTCGGGCTGGGGCGTCATCGTGATCTTCCCGCTGACGAGCATCCGGCGGATCTGCTCGCGAGCGGTCGTCGGGTCGAACTTGAGCCGCCTCTCGATGTCCATGACGGCGGCGGCGATCTCCGCCTCGGAGGGAACGCGGGGCGCGGCCTCGGCCGTAGCGAGGGCGGCGAGCTTCGCCTGGATGCTCCGACGCTCGTTGGTCGTCTCCTCGATCGACGCGCTGATCGTAGAGAGCGCGCCGGGGTTTGTCGTCGGATCGAGCGTCCGCACGAAGGAGACGAGGCGACCGATCTCGGCCTCGGCGCGGGCGAGTTCGCGTTCGAGACGCCTCCGCTCATCGTTGGTCTTCACGACGTAGGTCGCGAGCCGCGCGTGGATCTTCTCTTCGATCTGCTCGCGAAGGCTCGTCTCGAAGAGCACCCGCTTCAACGCGGTGATCGCAGCTTCGAGGAGAACGTCCTCGCGGAGCCGGTTCTTGTTGCTACAGGCCCCGCCCGTCGCGGCGGCGCTGCACCTGTACGCGCGCGACGACGAGCCCCCGCCGTCGACCATCCGATGCCCGCACACGCCGCAGAAGAGAACGCCCGACAGCGGGTGGCTCGTTCGGTGGCCCGCAGCGCCCTCCCCCTTGCCGGCGTAGTTCTCGCGGACGGCTTCGCGGCGGTCACGGACGACCTCCCACAGCGCAGGATCGATGATGCGAAGGTGCGGTCGCTCGTCGACGCGAACCTTATCCTGCGCCTGCTTCTCGGGCCGGCGACGCCGCGTTTCTGGGTCCTTCCGCCAGCGCTTCTTGCAGTACATCCACGTACCGGCGTAGGCCGCGTTGCGGAGCATCTCGCGGATGGTGCCCTTCTTCCAGAAGCGGCTCGCCCGCTTCTTCGACTTCGCGCGCGGCGGCGGCACGTGCTCGTCGTTCAAGGTCGTCGCGATTGTGAGGTACGAACGGCCGTCGCGGTACATCTCGAAGATGCGCCGAACGACTTGGGCCTGCTCTTCGTCGATGACGATCAGACGCCCCCTCTCACCGTCGTCGTCACCGGCCGCCGCGCAGGTCTTGTACCCGTAGGGCACGCCACCCGTCGCCGTGCCCCGCTCGTTAGCGCCGATGAGGCCGCGAAGGGTCTTCTTGCCGAGGTCGGCGAGGAACTCGTCGGCGAAGAGCGCCTTGAAGCGGAAGTGCATCCGCGACGTCTCGTTCAACGAGTCGATCCCGTCCGAGACGCAGATCAGGCGGACGCTCTTGTAGGCGATGAGCTTCCAGAGCCGGTCCGAGTCGCCGAGGTCGCGCGAGAGGCGGTCTGTGCTCTCGCACACGATGACCCTGATCTCGCCACGGTTGACGAGCTGCCGAAGCCGCTCGAAGGCCGGACGATCTCGAACAGCACCGGAGATGGCGTGATCGGCGAGCACGAAGCTCGGGTTCACCTCGCCGCCGCCCTTAGCGATGTACTCGGTGCAGAGCCGGATCTGGTCGTCGATGCTCGTGTCCTTCTGGTTGTCGCTGGAGAATCTCGCGTACACCGCGATGCTCTCCCCTTTGAGGGACACCGGAATCATCGCGTACCCCCAGCAATGCGCGCCCATTCCTCAAGGCTCGACTCGATCAAGTAGTCGAGGAAGCTCTCATGCTCGGGCAGAAACTCCGAGACGCGGGCGGGATACGGACCGCCACGCTCGACCGTCTCGCACTCCTCTGCGGACAGACGACCGTACGTCGGGATGATGGTGTAGCCACTGTCTGGCACCTCGGCGGTCGCGTCTTGTCGCTGCGAGTGCTCTTCCACGTCGGGACTACGACCAGCGGACCTTGGATTCAGCGGAGAGCGGAGTTCACGAGGGTCTTCTTTGGCCACATCGACAATTACACCGAGTCGAAATGCCCCTATGTCCCTACTGCAACCGCTCCGAACCCGCTGAATCCGTCGACCTGCCGACGTAGTACGGGCATGGCTACCAACCCGACCCCCTCCGCGAAGTCCACCCAGAACACCAACAGCTCGAAGTCGGTCGAGCCCCCGAAGGCCGTCGACACCAAGCCCGCCGACACGCAGCCCGTCGAGCCGGTGCAGGCCGACGCTCCGGCGG
>JAJXTK010000338.1 GCA_021783935.1 Myxococcales bacterium
CGCGAAGCGGCCGGGGCGATCGTAGAGCACCGCCGTCTGCTTGAAGCCGACCCACGCGACCATGCCGCGCACGAAGCGGTGGGTCTCTCGAAGGGCCCTGAGCGCGATGACCACGCGCCGGCTCATCAGGCGGAAGTCGCCCGTGTCGAGCGGCACCTCGATGGGGATCATCGCGGCGAACACCCGATAGAACCACTTCGCCGTCAGCAGCTTGAAGAAGGTCTCCCCCTCGCGCTTGCGGCGCTTGCCGTAGACGACGTCGTAGCCTTCGCGCCACTTCGCGACCATCTCGAGCACGACCTCGGGCGGGTCCTGCAGATCCGCGTCCATCACGACGACCGCGGCGCCGCGCGCGTAGTCGATGCCGGCGGTGATGGCCGTCTGGTGCCCGAAATTGCGGGCGAACGAGAGGATGCGGTAGCGCGGCTCCCCCTTGGCGACGCCGCGCAAGAGCTCCATCGAGCGGTCCTTCGAGCCGTCGTTCACGAAGACGACCTCGCTCGTGACGCCGAGCTTGGCGAGGAACCCCTGGAGCCGCGCGTGCAGCTCGGGGATGACCGCCTCTTCGTTGTAGATCGGGAGCACGAGGCTCAGCGTCGGGCGCGCCATGGGGCCGCGGCGGTGTAGCACGCGGGCAAAGCGCCGGCGACGCGGCCGCAATCAGGCCAAGTCGCGCCGCTGCATCCAACGCCACGCCGAGCCGACGATCGCCTCGAGCGATTGCATCGTCGGCGCCCAACCGAGCTCGCGCGCGATGCGGGCCGAGCTGGCGACGAGCACCGCGGGATCGCCCGCGCGGCGCGGGCCGAGCTTCACCGAGATGTCGCGCCCGGTGACCGCGCGCGCGACCTCGAGCACCTGCTTGACGCTGTAGCCGGCGCCGCCGCAGCCGAGGTTGTAGGCGCGGCTCGGCCCGCCGGCGGCGAGCGCGTCGAGGGCCGCCACGTGCGCGCGCGCGAGATCGACGACGTGCACGTAGTCGCGCACGCAGGTGCCGTCGGGGGTCGCGTAGTCGTCGCCGAACACCGTCACGTCGGGGCGGGCGCCCGCCGCGGCCTGGAGCACGATCGGCACGAGGTGCGTCTCGGGGTCGTGCCGCTCGCCGTTGCGCTCGCTCGCCCCCGCGGCGTTGAAATAGCGCAGGCTGACCGCGCGCAGGCCGTAGGCGCGCGCGTACCAAGGGAGCGCGCGCTCGAAGGCGAGCTTGGTCTCGCCGTAGGCGTTGTTGGGCTCGGTCTCGTCGGTCTCTTCGATGGGCTGCCTCTTCGGATCGCCGTACACGGCGGCGGTCGACGAGAAGACCAGCTTGTCGATCGAGGCCTCGCGCATGGCGTCGAGCAGCGCGAGGCCGAGCACGACGTTGGTCCTGAAGTACTTCGCGGGGTCTTGCACCGACTCGCCGACCAGCGAGTCGGCGGCCATGTGCACCACGGCCTCGGCCCCGCGCAGCGCGCCGCGCAGCCGCTCGCGATCGGCGAGGTCGCCGACCACCAGCCGCGCCTCGGGGACGACGGCGTCACGGTGCCCTTTTTGAAGGTTGTCGAAGACGACGACCTCGTGCCCTTTGGCGACCAGCTCCTCGGCGACGACGCTCCCGATGTAGCCAGCCCCGCCCGTGACGACGACGCGCATCGCGGCAACCATAGCGCGGGCGTCGCTTCGATCCTATAGAACCGCCCCCATGTCCCCCGCGGCGAAGGACAGGCTCGCGACGCGCCTGGTGCTCGGCCTCGCCTTCCTCGCGTTCACCTGCGTGTTCCCGTACCTCGGGCCGATCAACAACCCGAACGAGAACGTGCGCACCTACATGACGATGGCGATCGTCGAGGAGCACACGTTCAAGATCGACGCGATGGTCGAGCGCCACGGGTGGGTGAACGACATGGCCAAGGTGCCCGACAAGCGCACCGGCGCCGCGCACCTCTACTCGGTGAAGGCGCCGGCCATCAGCTACGCGGGGGTGCCGGTGTACTGGGCGTTTCGCGCCATCGCGCCTCGCTTCGGCGTCGAGCGGCCCACCCTGGCCAGCACGCCCGAGCTCAAGGCGGCGTGGCTGCGCGACGCGACGTGGGCGCTGCGCCTCTTCGTGGTGCAGCTGCCCTGCTTCTTTTTTCTGGTCTGGTTCGAGCGCTTCCTGCGCGGCGTCACGCGCGACACGGTGCTGCGGCTGTCGGCGGTGGTCGCCGCGGGGCTCGGGACCAACTACCTCGGCTACGCGCTCATGTTCGCGAGCCACGCGCCGTTCGCGTGCGCCGCGTTCGCCTCCTTCGCGATCATCACGCGCGAGCGGGCCCTGCACCCCGACGACGTCGCCGCGCGACGCCGCTCGCGCGCGTTCTGGGCTGGCTTCTTCGCCGGGCTCGCGACGCTCCTCGAGTACCACGCGTTCCCCGTGTCGGGCGCGCTCGCGATCTACGCGCTCACCACCTTCTGGCGGCCGACGCGCCTGATGCTCTTCGGCCTCGGCGCGGCGCTCAACGCCGGGGCGCTGATGTTCTTCCAGTGGCGCGCCTTCGGCAGCCCCTTCACGCCGGGCCACCGCATGAGCGAGAACCCGGCGTTCGCGGCGCTGTTGAACCAGGGGCTCTTCGGCATCGGCAAGCCGAGCGCCGCGGTCTTCGTCGACGTCAGCCTCAACCACGGCTTCGGCTTCTTCGGCACGAGCCCCTTCATGTGGCTCGGCCTGCTCGCGATCCCCGCCGCGGCGCTCGCGGCGCGCGGCGCCCCGTTCCAGCGCGCAGGGCAGCGCGTCGCGATCACGGCCTTGGCGCTCTCGATGCTGGTGCTGTGGGTCACGGTGAGCGCGGCGATCAACTGGCGCGGCGGCTGGACGATCGGCCCGCGCTACCTCGGCGCGGCGCCGCCGTTCTTCGCGTATGCAGCGGCCTACGCCCTCGATCGGCTCACCGTCGCGCGCGGCTCTCGCTTCGCACGCGCCCTCGCGCGCGGCGCGGCGACCGGGCTCGCGATCGCCAGCGTCGCGCAGATGGGGCTGCTCGGCCTGCTCTTCAATTCGATCCCCGAGAGCGTCACGCGCCCCTTGCCGCAGCTGGTGCTGCCGCTCGCCGAGGCCGGCTTCGTGCCGCACCACCTCGGCGAGCTCGTGGGGCTCCCGGGGCGCGGGGCGTGGTACGCGATCGCGACCGCGACGATGCTCGCGGCCGTCGTCCCCGCGCTCGTGCCGATGCGCGACGGCGCGCTCGAGTACGCGGGGCGCCTGGTGATCGCTGCGGCCTTCGTGTTCGTCGGCCTGCGGCCGGCCTTCTCGGAGGTGCCGCCGGCGGAGGGGGGCGACGGCGGGCTCGACGCGCTCCGCACGCTGACGAGCGCGTGGGAGCCGGCGGGGCGCGATCGCATCACCGAGCTGCGCCTCGCAGCGCCGCGCGATCCGTGCGCGTGGCGTCGCGTCGCGGACCTAGAGCGGGCGATCGGCCGCGCCGGCGAGGCCGCGCAGGACGAGCGGCGCGCGGGCACGTGCCGTTGATCACGCGCCCGGCGAGCCCTCGGGCGCGGCCGGGCGCGGACGCCGACCGCCGCGAAGCCACATCGCGACGACGCCGGCCCAACCGAGCACGCTGAGGCTCAGGCCGACGGTGAGCCCGTGGGGCCAGTACTCGACGCGCACGTGGTGGTGCCCGGGCGGCAGCTCGATCGCGAGCTGCTTGCCCTCACGGACGGCGGCGCCGACGTCGCTGCGCCAGCCCCGATCGAAGGTGGAATTGAGCAGCACGCGCGTCGGACGCGCGGCGTCGACGTCGAAGCTGAACGTGTTCTGCGAGCGCGTGAGCGCCTCCACGCGCGCGTCGGCGTCGATCGCGCGGGCCTGCGGGACGTCGCCCGTCCACAGGGGCGCGCCCGCCTCGAAGCCCCACTCGCCCCAGCACTCGAGCCGCCCGCGGTTCTGCTCCGGCTGATCGAGGAAGCCGGCGAGCCCCGCGCCGCCGAGATACAGCCGCGGCGAGGGGGCGAGCTGCGCGAGCGGCGGACCGTTGAAGCCGCTGGCGCACCACGAGATGCCGAGGCCGACGACGTCTCCGACGCCGACCATCGCGAGCGCGACGATCGCCGAGCGCAGCAGCGGTGTGCGCGCGAGGCCGAGCCGCCCGAGGAGCCTCGGCACCCGGTCGATCGCGACGGCCGCGTACGCCGAAAGCACCAGGGACACCGAGTAGACGAAGCGCGAGGGGACGCGCATCTCCTTGAAAGGGTAGACGTGCGCGTTGAGGAGCTTCCACGGCGCCCAGTCGGCGAAGCTGCCGCTCATCAGCGCGAGCGAGAGGACCAGCAGCACCAGCAGCCACGCGTGCGAGAGCCCCGCGACGAAGACCCCCGCCAGCGCGAGCGAGAGCAGGATCGGACCGAGGTAGTCGGCGTACTCCGGCCAGACGTACTGCTGCCCCACGGCGACGCGATCGTGCGCGCGCGCGAGGAAGACCTCCTTGAGCGTCGACCACTGCATCGCGTCGTTGTCGTGCCCCACGATCGGGCGCGTGTGGTGCGTGAGCTGATCGAGCACCGGCAGGGTGCGCGCGGCGCTCAAGACGAAGGCGACCGCGACGGCGATCGCGCCCGCCCTCGCGATCGGCAGCCAGCGCCCGCGCGGCCACAGGCGCGTGAGGGTCTCGACGAAGAGCAGCAGGATCAGGTGCGGCAGCGGGTAGGTGCCCCCTTCGAGCATGGTCATGGCGACCACGGCGCCGAGACCGACCGCGTGCCGCGGGTCGCGCTCAGCACGACGCCAGAAGAAGATCGCGAGCGGGAAGTAGAAGAACGGCACGAAGACGAGGTGGCCGCCGACGAGGTGCTGGCTGTGCACCCCCGCGAACGCCCAGCTCGCCGCGCCGACGAACGCGGCGGCGCGCGAGAGGCGCAGCTCGTGACGCGTGAGCGCCCACATGCCGAGGAAGCCAACCAGCGCGTGGAGCAGGTACCAGAGCTCGATCGCGCGCGTGGAGCCGACGACGAGCGCGAGCCACGCGAGCGGCGCCGCGACGGGGCTCTCGGGGTTGTCCCAGAGCGGCACGCCGCCGCACTCGTAGGGATTCCAGAGCGGCAGCTCGTGATAGCGCGCGACCGACACGCGCGCGGCCTCGACCATCTTCTGGAAGTACGGCCCGTCGCCCGTCTGCGTCGCCGGGTAGGCGGCCAGCATCGGCCACCACGCGAACGCGCTCAGCGCCAAGGCGAAGGCGGCGAGCGGTAGCCAGCGCGTGCGAACCGGATCGGCCGACGGGGTCACCGCTGCTCGATAGCGCAGGCAGGCGCTCGGCCCAAGCCGCGGCGGGCGTCGGTCACGCGGCGCGCGTCGGTGCGCGCGAGGCCTCGCGCCGACTGGCTGTCAGCGGAAGTCCTGGAAGTTCTTGATCGCGACGATCCAGGCGAGTTGGATCGCGGCGATCGCCATGAGCGCCGGCACGGTGCGCCGCTTGACGATCGTCGAGAGGCCGTCGGCGGCCACGAGCACGACGGCCGGCACGAAGAACATCCAGAGCCGCGCGACCTCGCCGATCGTCTTGCCGATCGTCGCCGTCACGAGGATCGCGGCGAGCGTGCCCCACGCGAACGCCGTGAGCGGCCGCGGACGCCAGAGCCGCGCGAAGCAAGCG
The DNA here is from genome assembly GCA_021783935.1 of Myxococcales bacterium. Taxonomy (GTDB): domain Bacteria; phylum Myxococcota_A; class Polyangia; order Polyangiales; family JADJMO01; genus CAIXWQ01. The sequence goes on from JAJXTK010000338.1 coordinate 5,607, forward strand.
ACGAAGAACGAGAGCACGATGGCGACCCCCGTCCAGTAGACGAATTCCGACAGGTCGAGCTTGGCGGCCCACCAGCGCATGGTGTCGTCCCAGGCGTTCCACCGGACGTGGTTCTGGAAGCCGCGCCGATAGGCCACCAGGGGGTCGTAGGCGAGCAGCAGGCGAAAGAGCGCCGCGAGCAGGCCCAGCGAGGCGAGGGCCGCGGCGCCGCCCGAGGCGAGCCGCTTCGCGCGCTCGGCGAGCGAGGCGCCGGGGACGACGAACGGCACAAAAATCAGCGGCACGATCGCGGGGAGCAGGGAGAAGGAGACGAACAGATCGAGCCAGAGCAGCGCCCCCGCCGCCGCCCACCACGCGAACCGACCGCGACTGGCGGTCGACGCGGCCTTGGTCGCCAGGGCCCACGTCGCGGTGACGAGCAGCGGATAGAGCACCTGATCGAGGTGCTGCGTGACCAGCTGCACCTGCGGGGTCAGGGCGAACAAGAGCCCGGGCCACAAGGCCCTCTCGCGCGCCGACAGGACGCTCGCCAAATAGGCGAGCGGCAGAATCGGCAACATCGAGAGGAGCGGGAAGAACAGCGTCGCGAAGTTCACGAGCCGCCAGTAGCGCTCGCTGTTCACGGCCAGATTCGGCGGCCGCGGCGGGTCCCAGAGCAACGGCATCAGCGCGTCCGCGACCGGCGCGCACGCCATGTAGAAGAGCAGATGACCCGGCGGCTTGGAGCGCGCGTAGGGCTGATCGGGGGCGCGCACGAAGCTCTCGTAGTGGCGCACCACGTCGAGCGCGCGCAGCTCGCGCGACGCGGTGATCACGAATTCGGCGTGCCCCGAGTGCTCGAGCCGACCGCGCATGCCGTCCCAGCCGCGCTTCTCGCTGAAGGCGAGCCCGTGCTGCAGGACGAATCCGAACAGGACGAGCGCGAAGGCGCGCCAAAGGAGCTGGCCGTGCCGGTAGTCGGCCGCGAGGTGCACCGCGAGCGGGGTCGCGAAGCAGGCGAGGGCGAACACGACGATGCCGGGGTGCCCCGCGTGAATCGGCCAGAACCAGCCGTGTTGTTGCTGGACGATCGGGATTCCGTCGGCGAGCAGCGCGACGAGCTTCGCCGTAACGAGCGCGCTGATCACCAGCAACAGTCCGATTCCCAGCCGACGCATCGTCACGCTTATAGCCTTTCCTCGCGCGGCGCGTCCGCGTAGCGTTCGCCGAGCCGACATGGCCAACGTCGCCGATCGCCTCCGCGAGTGGTTGCTGTTGCGCGGCGTCGAGGCCAGGCGCCGCGCGATGGGCGACGACCTGCACGCGCGGACCGCCCGGGCGACGCGCGCGTCGCGCCGGCGTCGCGAGGCCGCCGAGGCGCTCTGGGTCGCGGGCTTCCCCGCCGACGCGCTCCGGCTCGCGCGCGAGGCGGT
>JAJXTK010000339.1 GCA_021783935.1 Myxococcales bacterium
GACTCGAGCATCGTCACCGTGATCGACTGCCCGCCCTTGGTGTACGTCCGCTCCGTCGCGCTCGGGTCCGTCGTCGTCCAGCCGCCCGTCGCCAGCGCGACGGGCAAGCCGACCGCTGCGACGACGCCGTCCGACGCCCCGACGACCAAGCCGAGCACGCCGAGCACGGGGGCGACCAGCGCGTCGACCACCGCGACCGCGAGCGCGACCGCCGCGACCACCGCCGCGACGACCGCGAGCGCGTCGACCGACGCCGCCGGCAAGCAGCGCCTGGTGCGCTTCAACGTGATCCCGGCGAGCGCGAGCTTCACGCTCGACGGCGAGAGCTTCGCCGACTCGTTCGCCTTCGGGCAGCGCGAGCTCGCGGTCGGCGAACACCTGATCACCGCGCACGCGGCGCAGAACTGCTGCGCGGACTACTCGGCGAAGCGGCTCGTCGAGGCGGGCGACGGGGTGCAGACGATCGAGATCCGCCTCGCGCTGCACCCGGCCACCGTCGGCGTCTCGGGCGCGCCCGCCGGGCTGCCGCTGTCGCTGACCATCTCGTACGGCGACGGAAGGCGCTGCGCCGGCGCACCGCCGGTGCGCTGCCCGATGTTCGACACCTCCGCGGCGGCGACCGTCACCATCCAAGCAGACGGCTTTCCGGCGAAGAGCCGGCCCGCTACGCTGCTCCCCGGCAACCCGACGTACGTCAACTTCGCCGATTGACCGCCACGCCTCTCGGACGAGCGCGCGGCGCGCCGGTGCCGCCCGCCGCATGATCCGCCCTCGCACCCGAGAACGCCGTCGCTCGCCGATCGCGCTGCTGCTCGCGTGCCTGATGGGCGCCGCGTTCACGATCGCGCCCGAGGCGCGCGCCGACGAGCGCTTGGATCTCGAGAAGGGGCGCCAGCTCTACAAGGACGGCAAGCACGCCGAGTGCGAGGGGTACTTCGCCAACGCGCTCGACGGCTCGAACCCTACGATCGCGGACCCCGAGCTCGTCGCGCAGGCGCGCATGATCCGCGGCACCTGCGACCTGTACCTCGGGCGGCAGGGCGACGCGATCGTGCAGTTCGAGCGCACCGTGCGCATCGACCCGAAGTTCGAGCCGAACCCGATCGACTACCCGACCGGCGTCCTCGACGAGTTCCACAAGACCAAGCGGCGCGTGCTCGCGGAGCCGGTGACCTCGCCCGAGATCGTGCTCAAGAAGCAGCTCGATCAATCCCGCGCCGAGCTGCTGAAGCTCCAGGCGAAATACGACGCGCTCAAGGGCACCTACCAGGACGAGCAGGTCGTCGTGCGCCACTCGCGCCTCGTCGGCGCGATCCCCTTCGGCGTCGGCCAGTTCCAGAACGGCGACGAGGGGCTCGGCGTCTTCTTCCTCACGACCGAGAGCCTCGCGCTCGCGACGGCGACCGTGAGCTTCATCATCCACCAGACGATCCCCTCGACGCCCGCAGACGTGAACAAAGCGCAGAGCAGCGAGATCACCTCGCGCCTGGTGAACTGGTTCGGCGTCGGCACCTTCCTCCTGCTCGGCGTGGTCGGCGTCGCCCAGGCCGAGATGGCCTTCGTGCCGCAGTCGATCGAGACGCGAAAGCGCCCGCTGCCCAAGGAGGTGAGCTGGACGCCGCTCGTCGCCGGCGACGGCAAGACGTTCACCCTCGGGATCGGCGGCGTCTTCTAGATCAGGACCTCCCGGTCCTTGCCCGCCCCGACGCTCGGCCCGACGACGCCGTTGCGCTCCATGCGATCGACGAAGCGCGCGGCCTTGTTGTAGCCGAGCCCCATCTTGCGCTGCAGCCAGCTCGTCGAGCACTTGCGCGCCTCGCGCACCAGCTCGACCGCGCGCTCGTAGAGCTCCTGGTCCTTCGGGCTGAGCTGCTCCTCCTCGCCGTCGTCGTCGCCGTCCTCGTCGCGGTTCTCGAGGATCGAGTGATCGAACTCGGGTTCGCCCTGCGCGCGCAAGAAGTCGGTGACGTGCTGCACCTCGTCCTCGCTCACGAACGGGCACTGGATGCGCTTGAGGCCGTTGCCGCCGTTGAGCGAGACGAGCATGTCCCCCTTGCCGAGCAGGTACTCGGCCCCTTGGGCGTCGAGGATGGTGCGCGAGTCGACGCGCTGGGCGACGCGGAAGGCGATGCGCGTCGGGAAGTTCGCCTTGATCATGCCGGTGATGACGTCGACGCTCGGGCGCTGCGTCGCGAGGATCACGTGGATGCCGGCGGCGCGGGCCTTCTGGGCGAGGCGCGCGATCGGCGGCTCGACCTCGCCCTTGCCGACGCTCATCATCAGGTCGGCGAACTCGTCGACGACCACGACGAGGTAGGGGAGCTTCTCGGGGTACTGCTGCTCGCCGAGGCTCGCATCGGTGGTGACGATCTCCTCGGGCAGGTTGTTGTGGTCCATCGCCACCACGGTGCGCGGCATGGGGTTCTTCGCCTCGCCGGCCTTCACCCTGTCGCACCACGCGTTGTACGAGGCGATGTTCTTCACGCCGGCCTGCGCGAGGCACTGGTAGCGCCGCTCCATCTCGTCGACGCACCACTTGAGCGCGTTGAGCGCCTGCTTCATGTCGGTGACGACCGGCAAGAGCATGTGCGGGATGCGATCGAACGGCGCGAGCTCGACCACCTTCGGGTCGACCATGATGAGGCGCAGCTCCTCGGGCGTGCGCCGATAGAGCAGCGAGGTGAGCATCACGTTGAGCCCGACGCTCTTGCCTGCGCCCGTCGCGCCCGCGACGAGCAGGTGGGGCATCTGCGCGAGGTCGGCGAAGAACGGCGCGCCCACGATGTCGCGGCCAAGGACGACGGGCAGCGCGCCCTTGGCCTCCAGGAACCGGCGATCTTCGATCAGCTCACGCATGTTCACCGGCACGCGCTGCGGGTTCGGCAGCTCGAAGCCGATGCGGTTCTTGCCGGGGATGGGGGCGATGATGCGCACGCTCTCTTTGGCGAGCGACAGGCGCAGATCGTTGGCGAGCCCCTCGACCTCGCGCACCTTGGTGCCGACGCGCGGTTCGAACTCGAAGGTGGTGACGACCGGCCCCGGGTGGATCTCTCGGACCTCCCCCTGCACCTTGTAGGTGTTGAGCGTCGCCACCAGCGCCTTCGCGTCCTCGAGCAGCTGCTCGCGATCGATGCCGACCTGCTCGGCGGGCGGCGGCTCCAGCTGCTCGGGCGTCGGCAGCCGGAAGACCTTCTTCGTCCTGACGATGCGACGCGCAGGCGGCGGGGGCGGGGTGGGCGTCGAGGCGATCGCTGCCTCGGTCGCGAGCTCCTCGAGCAGCTCGTCGTCGCCTACCTCGGGCGTGGTCTCGATCTCGTCTACGCTCGAGGGGGACGGCGATTCGGTGAAGAGCGCCTCCTGCGGCTCCGGCGACGGCTCCGCTTGCGGCTCGGGCGTCGGCTCCGGCGACGGCTCCGCCATCGGCATCGGGCTCGGCTCCACGCGCTGCACCGCCGCGTCCGGGCTGGGCTCGGCGATCGTCGGGCCGGCGGCGTCCGCCTTCTTGCGACGCGCGATCCTCGGCGCCTTCGCGGCGACCTCGAGCACGATCGCGGGCTCGACGCCCGCGGCGATCGCGGGCGCGGGCGTGTCCGAGGCGAGCAGCGCCATCGGCCCTTGCTCGACGATGCGCGGCGCGGCTTCGGAGTCGACCCCCGCGAGCTGCCGCGCGATCGCGTGCGCCTCATTGGGCAGCGCGCCGTCGTCGCGCACGCGCAGCTCCGCCTTCGGCCGCACGCCGCTGTCGTCGTCGCCGGGCGCCGAGGGGAGCTCACTCGCGCGGTCGGTCGTGAGCGCGATCGCCGCCGAGAGCCCGTCTTCGCTCAGCGGCGCGAGCCCGTCGCCCCCCGCGACGATGCGCGGCGAGGCGGCGTCGTGCCGCTCGAGCTCGCGCGCCTGCTGCCACGCCTCGCGCACCCCCTTGACCGTGCCGGCCGCCTTCTCGGCGGCGAAGACGGAGGTCTCGGTCGCGCGGTTGGCGAACGCGATGAAGCTGAAGCTCGCCCGGGCGATGAGCACCAGCGCGATGGTGGTGAAGCCGACCAGGAAGGTGCCGACCGTCGAGAAGAGCGATCGCAAGAGCTCCCCGAAGAGCTCGCCGATCACGCCGCCGGCGGGGTAGCCGCCGAACACGATGCGCCCCGCGGCCCCGACGTGCACGAGGGCGCTCGCCGTCGCGGCGAGCACGACGTCGCCGGCGATGCGGGCGGGCGTGATCACGCTCGGGCGTGCCCGCAGAAACGGGATCGCGAACAGCGCGAGCTCCAGCGGGATGGCCCACGCGATCACGCCGAGCGCCGTGACCGCCAGCTGCGCGGCGCGCGCACCGACCGGACCTACCCAATCGGCACCGCCGCGCTCGTCGAAGCTCGCAAGGGCGAGCCCGAGGAACACCGAGGCGGCGACGTAGAGCAGCGCGGCGAGCTCGCGACCGCGCGCGAACGCGTGCGGCGCGGGCTTCGTCGCGGCCGGCGTCTCGAGCACCGGCTCGCGCGCGTTCGGCGGCGGCATCACCCGGGCGCGACGCGGCGGCGGCTCGGCGGCCACGACCGGCGCTCGATCGATCGCCTCGCGCGCTCGTCTCAGCGGCGGGGGGAGCAGATCGAGGTCGTCCTCGGGCGCGAAGGTCTCCTCGACCTCCGGGGGGGGACGATGGCGCGGGGCACCCATGCTCGCCTCCTACATGTCGCCCCGGAACTTCGGCAACTTCCCCGCAGAGCGGGCGCAGACTCCAAAAATCCACGGGACACGCAGAGATTGAGCGGTCCGTCCCGTTCGGACTACGATGGCGGTCGCCGTCGGGTCCGCGCTCCCAGCGTGCGCGGCCTCGGCAGCTCGTGCGGCCTCCCGCTCGAACCGAGCGAAACGGCAGCCGACGCCCACGCCACGTATCGACGAGGGACTCGAATGCGAACGACGGAACTGCGACGCGGCAAGCCACTCCCTCTGCGCGGCATCGGCCGGGCCCTGCTCGGCCCCGCGCTGGCGATCGGGGCTTTCGCGCTCTCCGGTTGCCGCGTGAGCAACGACGATCTCCGACGCTGGGAGACGACCGAGCACGGGCCCGAGAAGCTCGCCGCCGTGCTGACGCACGACAAGTACGACAAGGACATCAGGGTCGAGGCCGCCTGGTCGCTCGTCGAGATGAAGAAGCGCGGCGGGCAGGCGGTCGGCATCGTGCGCCTGATCGACGAGCTGGCGACCCTGAGCCCCAAGGATCGCAAGGAGATCGTCGACGGGCTCTGGAAGAAGCTCGAGCCGCAGGTCCGTCTCCCGATCGAGGGCTCGCAGGCGATGGGCTGGCGGGATCCGGCGGCGCTCTACAAGGACGCAGCCGCTTGGCTGCTGATCGCCGCGAGCGATCCGGTCGGCGGCGGTCCGCCGAAGCTCGAGCTCGACCCGGCGCTGCTCGACTCGATCCGCGGCGCGCTCGCCGACTGGGCCGTCGGCAAGGAGTCGGAGCCGGTCGACAAGCGCCTGCAGTCCTTCGAGGTCCGCATGGACAACTCGGGGCAGCAGTACGGCGTCGAGCAGGTCGTGCGGCGCGTCGGCTCGCTGGCGGTCAAGCGGCTGCCCGCGCTGCTCACGGCGAAGGACGCCCTCAAGTCGCAGCGAATCGATGCGATCGCGCGCCTCGTGATGGACTTGAAGCCCGCCGACAACACCGGCCGGGCCGACTGGCAGAAGGCCGCCGACGAGCTGAGCGCCGGCGTCGCGAAGCTGTTCGACGAGACGGTGAGCAACGCGTACCTCGAGGCGGTGACGTCCGACGTCACCGTCGAGCTCAAGAAGGCGCCGGGCGGCGAGGAGGTCCTCAAGAACCCCGACAAGATGAAGGCGTACCTCGACGTCGTTCGCAACGATCGCCTCACGTACCTGTTCACGCTGATGAAGAGCGTCGGCGGCAAGCCCGTCGCCCAGCGCCTGCTCAAATTCGCGGCCGACGACAGCCAGAAGACCGAGTCGCGCACCTTCGCGCTGGTCGCCCTCGACAAGGCCATCGACACCTCCAACGATGCCGACTTGAAGGCGCTGCTCGCGATCGCCAGGGGCAAGGCGCCGCCCGACGTGAAGAGCGCGGCGATCGCGCGAATCAAGAGCTACCCCCCCGCCGAGGCCGTGAAGGGCTACTACCAGCTGTTCGACACCGACAACTGGAAGGTCCGCTACACGGCCGCCATGGGCGTGCTCGATTTGATGAAGAACGAGAAGGAGAAGACGGCGACGACCGTGAAGGAGTTCCTCGACAAGCTGCCCGCGAAGAACGACGCGAAGATGGGGCTCGGCGAGTTCCACTCCTACGCGGCGGCGATCGCGGCGCTCCCCGATCCGTTCAAGGGAAGGGAGGCGCTCGTGGAGGCGCTCCACTCCCCGCGCTTCGGCGCGAAGATGACGGCCCTCGGCTACTACGTCGAGGCGGGCAAGCCGAGCGACGTCGCCTCGCTCGCCAAGGCGGCTGCCGACAAGGAAGCGGTTTCGAAGTGCACCGCGGACGACGATTGCGGGTGGGATCGCGGCTGCGAGGTGCCCAAGGCGGGCGGCAAGGCCGACGAGACCGAGTGGAAGCCGGTGGCGACGGTCGGCGAGTACGTGAGCTACTGCGTCGTGCCGTCGATCGAACGCCGGGCGACGAGCCCCGGCAAGAAGTGACCTTCTGCGCGTAACCCCGAGTCCAACCAACGCCGATGACCCAGCCGAACGACCCGAGCAAGAAGAGTCCTCGAACGTTCCAGTGCCGCGATCAGCTCTGGGAGACGTTCGAGCAGATGGCGCGCGAGCTGGAGTGCTCGATCGACTACCTCTTGAACGAGGCGATGAAGCAGTACGCGCGCCAGCGGAGCTACGGCGGAGCAGGCGCCTCGTCGTCAGCGTCGCAGCGCACGCCGTTCCCCGGCGGCCGCGAGACCAGCAGCGACGTGCGCGCGCAGGCCGCGGTGCCGCCGGCCCCCGCGCCTCGCGGCGTCACCCCGCCCCCTGCGACGGCGACCCACGTCCAGCACGCGCCGCCGCCGTTGCC
>JAJXTK010000340.1 GCA_021783935.1 Myxococcales bacterium
GCGCTCGCGCGCATGGGGAGCGCGTGTGCGCTGCCGCTCGCGCGCGTCGTGCGCGTCGTCGACCACGGGGTCTTCGGGGCCAGCGCGCCGCCGCTCGTCGCCGGCGTGCCATGGTTCGCTTCGGAGCTCGTCGACGCCCCGTCGCTCTTCTCGCGCGTGCGTGCCTGCGTCGCCGAGCACGGGGTGCCGCTCGGCCTCGCCGCGACGCGCGCGATCTTGGCCGACGTCGCGCGCGCGCTCGACGAGCTGCACCGCGCCGGCGTCGTGCACCGAGGGCTGCATCCGCACCAGGTGCTCGTGCCGGACGGCGCGCCGCGCGCGCGGCTCGCAGACGCGGCGATCGCGCGGGCCGAGGGGATTGCGGGCGATTTCGGCCTGCACCCCGCCGACGACGAGGCCACGATCGCCCCGTACCTCGCCCCGGAGCAGCGCCTCGCCGGCTGGCGGGCGAGCGGCGCGCTCGACGTCTTCGCCTTCGCGCGCGTGCTTCGCTTCGCCGTGACGGGCCGGGCGCCGACGCGAGCGCCGGACGACGATCTCGGCGAGGCCTCGCGGCTGCACCCGGATTGGAGCTCGGGCAGCCGGCTCGATCGGCTGCGCGAGGCGCTGCTCGCGGGCGAACAGGAGGACCCGGCCCGGCGCCCCCCCTCGCCCGGGGCGCTCTTCGCGCTCGCCGCGGAGGCATTCGAAGGCTCGACCCGCGGTTCGTCGTACGCGCCGCGCTCGCTCGCCCCGCACTCGCGCGCTGCGAGCGACGCGGCCACCCCCCCGCCGATCTGGTCGTTGCGGCATCGCCCCCCCCGCCCCTTGCAGCTGCGCGCGGCGGCGCTCGACGACGACGGCGGCGGGCTCGCGATCACGCCCGACGCGCTGCTCGGCTTCGATGGCGGGGGCTGGCGCGCGCTCGCCGTCGAGCTGCCGCGCGCCTCGCTGCTCGGCGTGCGCGCCCTCGGCGCGTCGCGCTTCGCCTTGTTCGGCGGCGGCCTCGTCGCCGTGGTCGACGCGCTCGGGGCGCGCATCGTGACGGCGGGCGCGTCCTTCGAGGTGCGCGCCTGCGCAGAGGAGGGGGACCGCAGTTTGATCGTGACCCGCGAGGTCGGCGGTTTCGTCCTGCACCTGCTCGAGGGCGGCGCGTGGCGCGCCCCGATCGCGCTCGACGGCGCGGGCGATGTGTGCGGGCTCGCGCGTCTCGACGCGCACGGCTGGGTGCTCGCCGGCGCGACGCTGACCGGCGCGGGCTGGCTCGCCGCCTACGACGATCGCGCCCACGTCGTGCGCGCGCAGCCGTCGGCCGGCCCGGTGGGCTTCCGCGCGCTCTCGGCCAACGGCGCGGGGCTCGGCGTCGCGGTCGGTCCGAGCGGCGCGGCGACGTCGATCGCGCGCTTCGCCGAGAGCCCGACCCGCCTTCGCGCGAGCCTCGACGTGGTCGAGACCCCGCGCGCGCTCACGGCCGTGCTCGTCACGCCCGACGGCCACGCCTTCGCGGCCACCGACGGGCAGCTCCTGCGGCGCGAGGCGAGCGGGCTGGAGGCGCACTGGCGCACCGCCTGGCACGACCGCGAGCTCCGGCTGCCGACGGTCGCCCTCGCGCGCGCCGGCCGGTCGCTGCTCGTGCTGCTCGGCGACGGCACCATCGTCGAGGGGCGGACGCTCGCGTGAGCGCGCCCGTCGGACGTGCTAGCAGGCTGTGGACGTTCTCCGAGACCGACCGCTCCTCTCCCGCGTGATGCCTCGATTTTTCACGGGATCCACCACGGCCTGCTGACGGTCACAGTTTCCGCAGGCCGTTGCTGCACGGCCTGCAAGAGCCGCCCTCGAGCACCACCTATGTCCGACGATCTCATCGCCCTACGCAAGAAGGCCGACGCTGAGCGCTACGCGCCCAAGCCCTCGTGGCTCAAGGTCCGTGCCCCCGGCGGCGAGACCTACGGCCGCCTGAAGACCACGCTGCGCAAGCTCGATCTGCACACGGTCTGCGAGGAGGCGCGCTGCCCGAACGCGGGCGAGTGCTGGGGCGAGGGGACGATGACCATCATGCTGCTCGGCGACGTGTGCACGCGCGGCTGCCGCTTCTGCGCCGTGACCACCGGCGACCCGCGCGGCGCCGTCGACGTGCGCGAGCCGGAGCACACCGCACGCGCCATCGCCAAGCTCGAAATCCACTACGTCGTGCTCACGATGGTCGACCGCGACGATCTGCTCGATGGAGGCGCCGACCACGTCGCGCGCACCGTCCGCAACATCCACGCGCTCCGCCCCGACATGCTCGTCGAGACGCTGGTCGGCGACTTCGGCGGACGCATGCACGACGTCGACGCGCTCGTGCACCAGGGCGCCCCCGACGTCTTCGCGCACAACATCGAGGTGCCCGAGCGCCTGCAGCGCGCCGCGCGCGACGTGCGCTGCAGCTACGAGCGATCGCTCGCCGTGCTCGAGCGCGCCAAGGCCAAGGGTTCCAAGGTCACCAAGTCGTCGATCATGGTGGGCCTCGGCGAGAGCGAGGACGAGGTCATCGAGGCGATGCGCGACCTGCGCGGCGTCGGCGTCGACGTGCTCACGCTCGGCCAGTACTTGCGCCCCTCCCCCAAACACCTGGAGGTCGAGCGCTACGTCGAGCCGAGCGAGTTCGATCGCTACCGCGACGTCGGCCTCGAGCTCGGCTTCAAGTACGTCGCCTCGGGCCCGCTCGTGCGCTCGAGCTACCACGCGGCCGAGGTGTTCCTGCGCTCGGTGTTGAGGCCGGGGGACCCCGAGGGCGCCGCCGAGGTGCTCAAGCAGCGCCAAGACCGCGCGGCGCTGGCGGCCGCGGCCGAGGCGCTGCGCGGCGAGGACGCCTGACCTGCGCGCGCGGCTACTCGAGCACGAGGACGGTCGCGCCCTCTTCGACGGCCTGCCCTTCGCTGACGGCGATCGACTTCACGACCCCCTTCTCGGGAGCCTCGATCGGCATCTCCATCTTCATCGACTCGAGGATGACGAGCACCTGCCCCTCCTCGACAGCGTCGCCGGGCTTGCACTCGATCTTCCAGACGGTCCCGGTGATGTGAGCCGCAACGTTCGTCGCCATTCTAGAAGCTCCTCGCGGTGGGGCGCGCCCATCGCGCGCGCCGCACGGTCGACGTGGACGAATAGCCGAGCGGCCACGGCACCGCCACTCATCTGCACGCGCATCGGCGGCCTCGCACGATGTGCGAGCGCGCGCGCCGCGAGCCTCCGATCGCGGATTCGCGTTTGACCCCAACGGATCGCGCGCGCTACGCTTCTCGTGCCGCCAAGCGGTGACCTCCCGCGGGGTCATACGGCGTATGGCGGCCCGAATCGGCAGCGATCGCGCGCGAACCGCGAGGCCGGAGCCTCGCCGGGAAGCGGGAGGTGGCCGGGAGAAGCTCTCCTCGGTGCCTCATAAGAACGGAGCGAACGGCAGCATGGCGGAGCAGAAGGAATCGTCGGTCCTGTTCTCTCTCAAGGAGCTGATGAGCCTCGAAGAGAGCCGAATCCGCGAGGAGGAGGACGCGAAGAAGCAGAAGGCCGAGGCCGAGGCCCAGGCCCGCCTCGACGCCGAGCGCCGTACGCGTGATGAAGAAGAGCGCAGGCTCCGCGAGGAGGAGGAGCGCCGTCGGCAGGACGAGCTCCGTCGCAAGATGGAGGAGGCGCAGGTCGAGGCGCACAAGCACGCCGAGATCGAGAAGCGCAAGCTCGAAGATCAGCACCGCCTGCAGATGGAGGCGCTCGCGCAGCAGCAGGCGCACGAGCGGCAGATCCAGCAGATCCAGGCGTCGAAGCCCAAGGGGGCGCACTGGGGACTGCTCGCCGGCGTCGGCGTCGCGCTGTTCGGCGCCATCCTCGCGATCGTGTTCTTCGTCGTGATCAAGCCGGCGAGCGACGCGAAGGCCGCCGTGGCACGGGCGAAGACCGAGTCCGACTCGATCGCCCGCAGCGACTGGGAAGACGGCCTCAAGCAGATCGCCATCGCGAAGGACAAAGACCCCTCGAACAAGGACATCGCCACCGTCGAGGACTCGCTCCGCAAGAAGATCAAGGAGGACGACGACGCGAAGGCCGCCGAGGTCGCGCGCCTCGCCGCCGAGAAGAAGAAGGCCGACGAGCAGATCGCCGACCTGAGCGACAAGCTCTCGAAGGCGAAGGATCCGAAGGAGATCGAGAAGCTGCAGAGCGAGCTCGAGTCCCTCAAGGGGGGCAAGAAGCCCGTGTACACCGGCGGCGGCACGGCCCCCGCGGCCGCGACGCCGAAGAAGTGCCCGCCCGGCGTCCCGCTCTGCAACTGAAGGTCCGACCTCTTCTCGGGTGCGAGGGCGGCCTGCCGGCTGCCCTCGCGCGTTTTTGTCGCCGGCCTGCCAGCAGGCCGTCGAGTTACTCCCGAGCCGCCCGATCCTCTCCCGCGTGAACCCGAAGCTTGCCGCGCGATCGACACGGCCTGCTGACGGTCACAGTTTCCGCAGGCCGCTTCTCGACGGCCTGCTAGCAGGCTGTGGAGTTTCTCCGAGACCGGCCGATCCTCTCCCGGGTCATGCCGCGATCTCCCGCGCGATCGACCACAGCCTGCTGACGGTCACAGTTTCCGCAGGCCGTTTCTCAACGGCCTGCTAGGGTCGGCGCCGTGCCGCACCGACGCATCGCCCTGCCCCTGGACGTCGCCGACGCACGCGAGGCCGGGAGGCTCGCGGACCGCCTCGCCGCCGAGGTCGGCGTCCTCAAGATCGGCCTCGAGCTGTTCGTCGCCGAAGGGCCCGCGATCCTCGCGCTCGGCGCGCGGCACGACCGGGACGTCTTCCTCGATCTCAAGCTCCACGACATCCCCGAGACGGTCGAGCGCGCGGTCGCGGCGGCGGCGCGCCACGGCGTCCGCTACTTGACCGTGCACGCCGCCGGCGGCCCCGACATGCTGCGCCGCGCGGTCGAGCGCGCCGCGCGCGAGAGCGGCGGGCGGATGCAGCTCCTCGCCGTCACGGTGCTCACCTCGATGGCGGAGCCGGATCTGCGCGCGACAGGGGTCGATCGGCGGCCCGGCGATCAGGTCCTCGCGCTCGCGAAGCTCGCCTGGTCGCAAGGGGTCCGCGGCTTCGTCTGCTCGCCGCTCGAGGTCGCGGCCTTGCGCGCCGCGCTCGGGCCCGACGCGACGCTCGTCGTCCCGGGAGTGCGCGCCGCGGGGGCGCCGCAGGGGGATCAGAAGCGCGTCGCGACGCCGGGCCAGGCGATCCGCGACGGCGCCGATCTGCTCGTCGTCGGCCGACCGATCCGCGACGCGGCCGACCCCGTGGCCGCCGCGCGCGAGATCGCAGCCGAGATCTCCAGCGCGCTCTCCGATCGGCGAGGAGCGCGCCGATGAGCGCCGAGACCCGCTGGATCCTCGGCGTGCAGCCGGTGCGCGAGGCGATCGCGGCGCACGGCGAGCGGCTCCTGCGCGTGCTCGTCGAGGCGCGCAGCGACGCGGCGCCGCAGCTCGAGGCGCTCGCGCGCTTCGCCGCCGACCGCGGCGCGAAGGTCGAGCGCGTCGCGCGCGCGGCGCTCGATCGGGTCGCGCAGGGGGAGCGTCACCAGGGGGTCGCGGCCGAGGCGACGCCGCTCGCGATCCTCGATGAGCGCGCGATCGTCGACCAGCCGGCCCGCGGCGAGGGGGCGCCCCTGCTCATCGCGCTCGACGAGATCACCGATCCGCACAACCTCGGCGCCATCATCCGCACCGCCGTCGCCCTCGGCGCCGACGCCATCGTGTGGCCCGAGGACAAGGCCGCGCCGCTCACGCCGGCCACGGGCCGCGCCAGCGCGGGCGCCATCGAGCACGCCCGGCTCGCGCGCGTGCGCAGCCTGCCGCGCACGCTCGACGGGCTGCGCGAGGCCGGCCTCGAGGTGATCGGCCTCGACGCAGCGGGGAGCGACGAGCTGCACACGGTCGACCTTCGCGGCCCGACGTGCCTGGTCGTCGGCGCCGAGGGGAGAGGGCTCCGCGGCTCGACCAAGCGCGCGTGCTCACGCCTCGCCAGGCTGCCGATGAGCGGTCCAATCGCCTCGCTCAACGCCTCGGTCGCCGCCGGCCTCGCGCTCTACGAGGTCGTCCGGCAGCGGCGCACCGGTCGCTGAGCGCCGCCCCCTCGTGCCATGACGAGCGCCGCCGAAGCCGGCCCCCCGCGACGCGCCCTGCTGCTGATCGTCGCGGGGGGCGCGGTCCTGGCGATCGCCTGCGCGCCGCTTCGTCACCTCTCGCCGGACGAGGCGTACTACCTGTGCGCGGCGCGCGCCCGCTGGCCGATCGACGATCACCCCCCGCTGCTCGGCGTGCTGCTCGCGGGGGCCGACGCGCTGCGAGGGCCCGTCGAGCTGCGCGTGCGCCTGGTGTCGATCGCGCTCGCCGCGCTGACCGCCCTCGCGCTCGCGCGCCTGTCGGCCGCCGGCTCGCGCGCGCCGTCGCGATCGGCCCTCGCGGGGGCCACGCTCGGCGCCCTCGGGCTGCTGCCGATGGCCGGCGCGCTGATCACGACCCCCGACGCGCCGATGGTCGCGGCGCTCGCGTGGCTGCTCGTCGTCGTCGCGGGCGCCTCGCCGCTCGGCCCGATCGCCGCGGGGCTGCTCGCGTTCGCCGCGCCCCTGGCGAAGGTCTCCGCGCTCGCCGTCACCTTGCCGCTCGCGATCTCCCTGGTCCGCTCGCGAAAGACGCGCTCGACCGCGCAGACGATGGCGCTCGGCACGCTCGCCGCCCTCCCCTTCGCCCGGCACTCGCTCGTGCTGCAGGCCGAGCACGCCCTCGGGCGCGGCGCCGGGGTCTCGGCCCCCGAGCTCGGGGCGCTCGGCGCGCTCGCGGCGCTCCTCGTAGGCCAAGTGCTGCTCTACGGCCCGTTCGTGCTTGGATTCGCGGCGCGGCGGGGCACCACGGAGCCGCTGCCGAGGAGCGCGTGGATCGGCGCGGCGCTGCTCGGTGCCCTGGCGATCGCGTCGGCGGTGGCGTCCGGGCGTCCCCCCGAGCCGAACTGGCTCGCGCCGGCGGGCATCCTCGTGA
>JAJXTK010000341.1 GCA_021783935.1 Myxococcales bacterium
CCAAGCCCGGCAAGGCGATCATGGACGCCCTCAAGGCGCAGGGGCTCGTGACCAAGCCCGAGTTCGACGAGAAGGTCGAGTGGACTTGGTACTACCTCTGGCACCACGAGGGGCGGCGCGCGCGGCACGGCGCGGCGATGAACGCCCCCGACTACACGCACTGGCACGGCATGTACGAGGTCGCCGATCGCTTCTACAACGAGTACATCCCCGAGGTGCGCGAGATCACCAAGGCCGCGCGCGAGGCGGGCAAGGTCGATCAGGCCGCCGCGGTCGACGCCGTGGTCGACGAGATCCTGCGCCGCCCCGAGCACCAGTGGTTCGAGAAGGACAAGCCGAAGGTGGCGCTCGCCGCGCCGGAGCCCGTCGACGCGAAGGCCGAGGCGAAGGGCGCGTCGAGGGACGCGAAGCCGACGAAGGTCGTCAAGTGACCTCGCCGTCCGCGCGGTCGGCACGAGGGGGGCAATAATGGCGAGTCAAGCCGTGATGGGCGCGGCGCGCCCGGCGCCGGGGGCGGCGAGCGCGGAGGTGAGCGTCGGTCGCGCGTCGGTGCTGACGCTGTCGACCGTGGGCTTCACGTTGGCGTTCGCGGTGTGGCTGATGTTCGGCGTCCTCGCGATTCCCATTCGCAAGGAGCTGCACCTGTCGGAGGTGCAGTTTGGCTGGCTGACGGCGATCGCGGTGCTCAACGGCTCGCTCTGGCGCCTGCCGTTCGGCATCCTCGCCGATCGCTGGGGCGGCCGCGCCGTGATGAGCGGCCTGCTGCTCGCGACGGCGGTCCCGGCCTGGCTCGTGAGCCGCGCGAGCTCGTTCGGCGAGCTGATGGCGTATGGCTTCCTGGTCGGCCTCGCGGGCAACTCCTTCACGGTCGGCATCGCGTGGAACTCGGCGTGGTACCCGCGCGCGCGCCAGGGGCTCGCGCTCGGCGTCTTCGGCGCGGGCAACGTCGGCGCCTCGGTCACCAAGTTCATCGGCCCGGCGCTGATCGCGGCGGTGCCGGCGGCCGGGTTCGCGGGCGGCGCGGTGCCCGGCGGCTGGCGCTTCGTGCCGTTCCTGTACGCCGCGCTGCTCGTGCTCATGGCGGCCGCCACGTGGGCGCTCACCCCCGCGCACGACAAGATGCCCGGCAGGGGGCGCCCGCTTGGCGAGATGCTGGCGCCGCTCGCCTTGCTGCGGGTGTGGCGCTTCAGCCTCTACTACGTGGTCGTCTTCGGCGCGTACGTGGCGCTGTCGGTGTGGCTGCCCAGGTACTACGTCGACGTCTACGCCCTGCCGCTGAAGCAGGCCGCGCTGCTCACCGCGCTGTTCATCTTCCCGGCGAGCCTGCTGCGCCCGGTCGGCGGCTGGCTGTCGGATAGGCTGGGCGCGCGGCGGCTGATGTACGCGATCTTCACCGCGATGCTGGTCGCCCTCTTGGCGCTGTCGATCCCCGATCTGGTCGGCGTGCGCGCGTTCACCGCGCTCGTGTTCGTCGTCGGCGTGGCGATGGGCGTCGGCAAGGCGGCCGTCTACAAGTACATCCCCGAGTACTTCCCCTCGGACGTCGGCGCGGTCGGCGGCGTCGTCGGCATGCTCGGCGCGCTCGGCGGCTTCTTCCTGCCGCTCTCGTTCGCCTACCTCAAGGCCGCCACGGGGCTCGCGACGAGCGCGTTCATGATCGTCGCCGTCGTCACGGCCGCGAGCTTCGCGTGGCTCCACCTCGCCGTCGTGCGCCTGCGCCGCCATGGGCGCGGCGCCGCCGAGGCCATCGACCTTCGCCCCTGAAAATCGCTTCTCATCGAGTCTCGTCGATTCGGAGGTTCGCTCATGTCACATCGTTCGCCTTGGGCCGCCCGCGGCGCCCTAGCCCTCTGCCTCGCCGCCGTCGTCGTCACGAGCCGCGGCGCGCTCGCCGAAGAGGGGCCCGCCGAGGCCGCGCCGGCGCCCGCAGCGACGGCGAAGCCCGCCGACGCGACGCCGGCCGACGCGCCGACCCCCGCCGAGAAGAAGGCCGCCTACGCGCTGCCGTTCTCGATGCGCCCCGCCGTCGCCGCGAATCTGGTCCGCGTCGACTCCGCCTTCGCGTTCCAGAACCCGAGCGCCGGCGCGAAGCAGGACACGTACGTCTCGACGCTCACCGCCGGCTACAAGCCGATCTCGTCCATTCCTGATCTCGGCTTCTACGTGCGCGCCGCGTGGGTGCACAACTCCCCCGACGGCAAGGACTCCGCCGACGCGGTGTCGAACCCCCTCTTCTTCGGCATGTACACGCCGGAGATCGCGCCGCACCTGAGGCTCGCGCTCTTCGCCGGCGTCACGGCGCCGATCGGCGCGGGCGGCGGCAACACCCCGAACGCGACGACGCGCGCCACGATCCTCGACGGCATCTACGCCCGCCAGGCGATGGACAACGCGCTCTTCGCGACCAACTACACGACGCCCACCGGCGGCGTCGGCCTCGCGTGGATCGACCACGGCTTCACCGCGCAGGTCGAGGCCACGGTGCTCTACCTCATTCGCACCCGCGGCGAGCTGCAAGACACCGACTCCTCGCGGGTGAACTTCACCAGCGGCGCGAGCGTCGGCTACCTGCTCTTCCCCTTCCTCACCGCGCAGGCCGAGCTGCACTACCAGCGCTGGCTCAGCACGCCGGCCGTCGTCGCCAAGGACGACACCAAGCGCGATCAAGCGACCGGCGGCTTCGCCCTGCGCGCCAACGTGCCGCTCAGCAAGACGATGATCATCCGCCCCGGACTCGGCTACTTCGCCGGCTTCGACGACCCGATGCACGTCGGCGGCTACCGCATCGTGCAGCTCGACGTGCCGATCGCGTTCTGAGGCGAGCGAGCCTGTTCGCCCTGGCGCTCAGAGCCTGAACAGCGGACGCGCGTACGGCATGCCCGGCCACGGGATGCCCGCGAGGATCGCGAGCAGCGCGAGCCCGACGCCGAGCGCGAGGCGCCGGTGCTTCGTCTCGTCCTCCTCGGCGCGCTTGGCCGACGCGACGCCGACGTGCGCGGCGGCGAGCGCGAAGATCATCGCGAAGAGGTGCTCGACCGCGAAGAAGCGCGCCGGCGCGTGCTTCATCGCCGCGCCGAAGGCGGCCATCGAGCGCGGCGTCACCGGGCTCAGGCCGAAGTAGAGCCCGAGCCCGACGAGCACCTGCGTGTCGAGCAGCGCCGTGAAGATCACCGAGAGGCGACGGTCGCCCGGCGTCCACGCGGCGCGAGCGCGCGCCCGCCAGAGCGCCCGCGCTGGCACGAGCATGGCGAGGGCGAGCAAGGCCCAGCGGAGCCACGAGTGGACGAGGAGCAGGGCCGAGTAGGCGGTCACGGGGGCCCACCTTGTCGAATGCGCGCCCCCGAGACAAGGGAATCCGCTCGTTTTCCGGGCGAGACAGCGGATGGCGCCGCATGCGACGCTCGCGCCTGCCGAGCGGTCAGGAGCGCGCGAGCCGGCGCGAGAGGAGATCCGCATGTCCGAAGATCGTGTCTCGATGGTCCCCGGAGCCTTCGACATCGCGCCGAGCTTCGAGGCGGGCGAGACCAGCGGCGGCATCCGCCTCGGGCGCCTCGAGGCGATGTACGAGGAGCTGTTCGCCGAGGTCCTCGAGGACGGCGTGATCACCGTCGAGGAGCGCCAGCGCCTCGATCGCGCCGCCGACTCGATGGGCCTCGATCGCGACCGGCTGCGCCGCTTGGAGGCCGCGCTGCAGACGGCGTGGGAGTCGCACCACAACGTGCGGATCGTCGTGCAGGGCGCGCCGACGCTCGCCTACGCGCCCGCGCCCCCCGCCGCACACGCCCCCGCGCCCGCGCCGACCGCGGAGGCGCCCGCCGAGCTGCTCCCGGCGTCGACCGAGTCGGCGCAGCTCGCGCAGCTGCGCGCCGAGGTGCTGCGGCTCACGGCGCGCGTGCGGCAGCTCGACGCCGACCTCGAGGCGGCGCACAACGACGTCGCGGTCGAGGTCGATCTCGGCGCCGTCGCGCAGCCGCTCGCCGCCGACGATCCGACCGATCTGCAGCGCCGCATCCGCCAAGACCCGCTCGACCCCGAGCCGATGCGGCTGTTGTTCCGCTGGGCGGAGCAGGCCGGCAAGCTCGACGAGCAGTGGTGCGTCGCCTCGGCGCTGGTGTTCACCGGGCGCGCGAGCCCCGAGGAGCGGGCGATCTTCGATCGGCACAAGGGCCTGCAGCTGCCGAAGTTCTCGTCGGCCGTGTCGTCCGACGCGTGGCGGCGCCTCTTGTTCCACCCCGACGAGGAGCTGCTCACCGGCGACATCTTCTCGGTCATCACCAGCGCCGTCCTGCTCGGTCGGGTGAGCGCCCTTCGGCGCGACAAGCTCTTGCCGAAGCTCGATCCGCAGCGCCGCCACGACCCGGTGACGTCGACCGTGAGCGCGGTGCGCGCGCTCGCGTGGGCCTCGGCGATCCTGGGCCTCAAGCCGCCGCCGATCTACGTCGACCCCGAGCTGCCCCAGTCGATCGAGATGATCCCCGGCATGCCGCCGAACCTGCGCGTCGGCGCTAAGCTGCTCTCGGGGCGCACGCCGCTCGAGGTCGCCTTCGAGTGCGGCCGAGCGCTCGCGAGCTTCCGCGAGGAGCACTTCGTGCGCTGGCTCTTCCCGGGCGTGCCGGATCTCGAGGACCTCTTCCTCGCGGCGCTCTCGCTCGCGAACCCCGCTCTGCCGATCCCCGCCCACGCCAAGGCGCGCGTCGCGCCGATCGCCGGCGCCATCGCCCCGGTGCTCGAGCCCACGCAGGTCGACCGCCTGCGCGGCTACTTCCTCCACTTCGTCGAGTCGGGCGGGCGCACCAACCTCCAGCGCTGGGCGCACGGCGTCGACAAGACCGCCTGCCGCGCCGGCCTCGTCCTCTGCAACGACCTCGCGACGGCGGGGCGCATCCTCGCGAAGGAGGAGACCGGCGAGGACGGCGGCCCCGGCGAGCGCATGCGCGATCTGCTCGTCTTCGCCTGCAGCGAGCGGCACTTCAACCTGCGAAAGCAGCTCGGCGTGGCGATCGCGGAGAAGGCCGGCGGCTGAGGGCGACGGCGGCCCCGCGCCCCTACTTCCTGTCGATTAGCCGCATCGCCGAGCCGACGAGCCGGTCGTACGCGTCCGGCAACAGCCGCTGCAGCTTGTCGATCACGAACGCGTCGCGGCCGATGAGCAGCCGCGGGCGCTCCGCGAGGATCGCGCCGCAGATCTGCCGCGCGGCCTCCTCGGGGCTGGTGCGCGCGACCCTCTTGAAGGCGCGCGCGAGCTCGCTCGGGTCGACGGCGCGCATGGTCGGATCGCGGTAGTGGCGGCCGTTGGTGACGATGTTCGTGTCGATGCCGCCGGGGTGCACGCAGGTCACGCGCACGCTCGTGCGCCCGAGCTCCATGCGCAGCGCCTCGGTGAAGCCGCGCAGGGCGAACTTGCTCGCGTTGTAGGCCGACTGCGTCGGCACCGCGATGATGCCGAAGACGCTCGAGACGTTGACGACGTGCCCCTCGGCGCGGCTCCGCAGCTGCGGCAAGAAGGCGCGCGTGCCGTGGACGACCCCCCAGAAGTTGATGTCCATCAGCCACGCGAAGTCCTCGTCGCGCATGTCGGCGACCGTCTGCGAGAGCGAGACGCCGGCGTTGTTGACGATGACCTCGGCGGGCCCGAGCGATCGCTCTACCTCGGCGGCCCAGGCGTAGATCTCGTCGCGGCGACCGACGTCGACGCGCTCCCGGTGCACCTCGGCCCCCACGGCCCGGCAGCGCGCGACCGCCTCGTCGAGGGAGGCCTCGTTCACGTCGCTGAGCGCGAGGCGCGCGCCGAGGCCCGCGCAGCGGACGGCGAGCGCGCGGCCGATGCCCGAGCCCGCCCCGGTGATGGCGACGACCTTGTTCGCGAGGGTCTTCATGGGCTCCGGTGATCGTGGGGCGCCGCGCGCGACGGGTCAACGCGGCGCAGCCCCGCCTCGTGCGCGCGCGACCACGCGCCTCTTGCCCTCCGCGAGGTCCGTGCGTTCGATGCGACCATGGTCGACGAGCTCGGCGACGGCCGCTTCGTGGTCCTCGAGCCGCTCGGCGAGGGCTCGCAAGGGCGCACGTTCGCGGGGGTCGACAAGCGCGAGGGGCGGCCGGTCGCCGTCAAGCGCTTCGACGTGCGCGGGGCCAAGGCGTGGAAGGACGTCGAGCTCGCCGAGCGCGAGGCGCGAGTGCTCGCCTCGCTGTCGCACCCGAAGCTGCCGGCGTACGTCGATCACTTCGAGCACGACGGCGCGCTCTACCTCGTGATGGAGCGCATCGAGGGGGAGTCGCTCGCGAGCCTGCGCCGACGCGGGGCGCGCCTTTCGGAGCAGGAGGTGGTGCGCTTGCTGAGCGACGCCTCCGAGGTGCTCGACTACCTGCACGGCCGCGCGCCGCCGGTCATCCACCGCGATCTCAAGCCTGGCAACGTGATCCGGCGCCCCGACGGCGGCTTCGCCTTCGTCGACTTCGGCGCCGTGCGCGATCGCCTGCGCCCCGAGGGGGGCTCCACCGTCGTCGGCACGTTCGGCTACATGGCGCCCGAGCAGTTCCAGGGGCGCGCGATGCCGCAGTCGGACGTGTACGCGATCGGCGCCACGGCGCTCACGCTGCTCACCGGCGAGGAGCCCGAGACGCTGCCGCACAAGGGGCTCGCCATCGACGTGCGCGCGGCGCTCGGGGGGCGCGCGAGCCCCGCGCTCGTCGAGGCGCTCGAGCGGATGCTCGATCCCGACCCCGATCGCCGCGCGGCTCGCCTCGCGCCGCTGCTCGAGGCGCTGCGCTCAGGCGGGCGCGCACGGCCACCCCCTCGCCGCCCCGACGAGTCTTGGGACGCGTTCGGCGCGCGGCTGCGCGTGCCGATCGAGGATCGCGTCCGCGCGAAGGTCGACCGCGCGACGCGGCGGCAGCGTCGCCACGCGGAGCGACGCGCGCGGCGCGAGGCGGGCAGGCGCGGCGGCGCTCGCGTGCCGTGGCCGATCGCGCTGGTGCTGACGCTCGGCCTGAC
>JAJXTK010000342.1 GCA_021783935.1 Myxococcales bacterium
GCCTACACCGATTTCGAAATGGGCTTCGAGGGGGCGTGTCGGACGCTCGAGGCCCTCGTCGCGCGGGCTCAGACCCCGTTCTTCCGCCGATACGGCCGCCACCTCGGTGGGGGGTGGTGATCGTGGGGAAGAGGACGCCCCTGCCGCTGACGCCGACGTTCATCGACCGGCTCTTGCTCGTGACGCACGCCGTGCCCGACTCGGCGCTCGTCATCGACTGCGCCGACTGCGGCGCCGACAAGTTCTCGATGATCGGGGGGCAGCACGACCAATCCTCGTCGCTCACGCACTGGAGCCACAAGCCTCGCGCTCGCTTCAGCAACCTGCGCGCGAACGACATGGTCATGGGCACGGAACGCAAGCTGCGCGAAGCGGTGCTCGAGACGATCGAGCGCCGGGGCTCGTCGGCCGTCTTCCTCGTCCAGTCGAGCGCCGTGCAGCTCATCGGCTCCGATCACGAGACGGTCGCGCGCGACATCGAGGAGCAGACGGGCGTCCCCGTCATGGTGGTGCCCTCCAAGGCGCTCTCGGGCGACTACCTCGACGGCCTCGCCGCGGGGCTCGAGCTGCTCGCCGCCAAGCTGCCGCTCGCCGAGCCCGGCGGCCGCGCGGAGGCCATCGGCGTCGTCGGCAGCCCGTTCGACCGCTTCGAGCAGGACCAGGCCGGCAACGTCCGCGAGTGCGCGCGCATGCTCGACGGGATCGGCTTCGCGCAGCGGCGCATGTGGCTCGACGGCTCGGACACCAAGGCGCTCGGGCACGTCGGAGAGGTCGGCACGCTGCTGGCGCTCCCGCTCGGGCGACGCGCGGCGACGAAGCTCGCCTCGCGGGCGGGCGCCCGCAAGGTCGACGCCCCCGCGCTGCCGATCGGCATCGAAGCCTCGGTCTCGTGGGTGCGTGCGGTGTCCGAGGCGCTCGGCTGCAAGGAGCGCGGCGAGGCGTTCATCGAGCGCGAGCTCGACGGGCTCGTCCCGCGCCTCGAGCGCGCCGTGCACCGCACGTTCATGGGCCGCAGGGCCGCCGTGATCGGCGACCCCGACTTCGTCGCGCAGATGACCGGCTACCTCGCTGAGCTCGGCGTCTCTTCGAGCGTGGTCGCGGTCCTCGCGCGCCGCGAAAAGGCTCTCGAGGAGGCCCGGCGTCAGGTGCGCGCGCACGGCCAAGAGCCGATCTTCCTCGCCGATCCCTCGTTCGTCGACGTCGAGGGGCCCCTCCGCCAGCGGTTCGCGAACCAGGAGATCGACTTCATCGTCGGATCGGGCGCCGCCCGCGACGCCGCCAAGCCCGATCGCATCCCGTACCTGGAGATCGGCCACCCCTGCTACGTGCGGCACGCGCTCGCCGACGCGCCGTTCGTCGGCTTCCGCGGGGCCGCGTGGATCGCCGATCAGCTCTTCAACATGCTGAGCGAGGCGGACTACCTGGCCTTCTGAGCGGCCGCGTCGACCACCGGCGCGAGCTCCCCCCAGCCGTAGCGGCGCACGTAGTTGGTCCAGACCCCGTCGCAGAGCGCGTCGTAGCGGCAGCGGGCGCACTCGGCGCGCTTGGCCCTCGCGGCGTCGGCGAGGTCCTGCCCCGTCAGCACCACCAGGCCCCGCGGCTTGCCTTCGGTGACGTGCCCCTCGGCGTCTGCGTGCAGCCCGTGCCCGCCGTCGAGGTAGAAGTTGCGGTAGCGCTCGACGAAGCCGCGGTGCTCGTCGGGGACCGCCTCGGTGGTGCACAGCGGCGCGTCGACGAGGAAGACCGGCGCGCGCGGCTCGTCGAGCCCGCGCAAGAGCGCGACGAAGCGCGCGACGATCTCGGCGTAGGGCGGGAAGAGCGCGTCGAAGTGGGTGTCGGCGCGGCCGTTCGCCTGCAGCACGTTGAAGACGACCTGATCGACGCCGCGCCCGCGCAGGAAGCGGTAGATCTCGCCGAGCGCCCCGAGGTTGCGCTTGGTGACGACCGTCGAGCTGTGCAGCTCGACGCCGCGCCCCTTGAGGCGCGCGACCGACGTGAGCCCGGCGACCGTCTGCTCGAAGCTCCCCGGGGTGCGCGTGAGCCCGTCGTGCACCGAGGCGGCGTGGCCGTGCACCGAGACGTAGAAGCGCCCGACGCCGGCCCTCGCGAGCGCCGCGGCGTACGGCAGGTGCGACAGACGGCGCCCGTTGGTGATCACGCTGATGCGCGAGAAGCCGAGCTCCTTGGCCCATGCGACGTAGGTCGGCAGCTCGGAGCGCGTGGTCGGCTCGCCGGAGGTGAAGCACACCTCCTCGGCGTCGCGGTAGGTCTCGAGCATCCAGCGGACGCGCTCGCCCGTCATCGCCGAGTTGTGCCGCTCGCGATCGTCGCGATCCTCCTCCATGCAGAAGAGGCAGTTGTTGTTGCAGACGGCGCCGATCGAGATCTGCAGGCGCTCGCGCCGCTGTCGCAGGCGCTCGCCGATCGTGCGATCGACCGACATCGTCGTCGCGGAGTCTGCCATGGATCGGGCGGCGCGCCCCGCCGCGAGCGGTGGACGGCCACGAGGAAATCACGGATGCTTCCCCAGGAATTTCGGGCGCGCGGGCCCGCGCCGCGCCGAGGAGCGCCGACAGCGTGAAGGTCGTACTCGTCGGTGGAACCCCCGCGGAGCACGCCGGCGACCGCGGGCGCACCTGGGACGGGCGGAAGGACTTCGCCTACTCGAGCTACAACTACGCGATCGGCCTCTTGCGCACCTGCGCCTTGGCCGATCCGCGCGCGCGCGAGGTGACCGACATCGCGCTGCTCGATTTCCCGGTCGCGCGCACGCAGCGGCGGCTCGGCGAGGCGGAGCTCTCGGCGATCCTCGCCGAGCGGCCCGACGTCGTCGGCTTCTCGACCGGCTGTTGGGACGTCGATCTGTTCGAGGAGTCGGCGACGCTGCTGCGGCGGCGCGCGCCGAGCATCCGGCTCATCGCCGGCGGCCCGGGCGTCGGCCAGCACGCGGCGCGCCGCATGCGCGCGAGCCCGGCGTTCGACGCGGTGATCACCGGCGAGGGGGAAGGGACGTTCGTCGAGCTGTGTCGCCGCGGGTTCGACTCGTACGAGGGGCTCGGCGGCGTCGTCTTTCGTGACGGCGATCGCCTGGTCGAGAACCCCGAGCCCGCGCCGGTCGTGGACCTCGCCGCGCAGCCCTCGGCCTACCTCGACGGCGGCTTCGAGCCCCGCGCCGACGCGCTGCTCGTCGAGCCGTCGCGCGGCTGCAAGTTCCGCTGCAGCTTCTGCTCGTGGTCCCGCCTCGGCGGCGGCGTGCGCCAGGCGTCGCGCGCGCGCATCGCCGGCGAGGTCGCCTTCGGGCTGCGGCGCGGCCACGGCGCGGTGAACTTCTGCGACACCGCCATCAACCACGACACCGAGCGCCTGCGCGAGCTGTGCGAGGCGATCACCGAGGGGGATCCCGGGCACAGGCTCCGCGGCTCGGCGTTCATTCGACACGAGGCCCTCGACGAGGCGCAGCTCGACATCCTCGCCGAGCACCCCTTCTCGGAGCTGATCCTCGGCATCGAGTCGACCCACCCGCGCGCGCTGCGCACCGTCGGCAAGGCGCCGCTCGACCTCGCGACGCTCGAGCGTCGCCTCGAGGCGATCGGCCGCACCGGCAGCCGCGTCACGTTGAGCTTCATCAGCGGCCTGCCGGGCGACTCGCTCGAGGGGTTCGCGGCGACCCTCGACTGGGCCGAGGCCGTGGTCCGTCGGCTCCCCGAGGTCGTGAACATGGCGTGCTTCTTCTGGCTCGCGGTGTTGCCGGGCACCCGCTACGAGGCGCGGGCCGAGACGTACGGCTTCGCGGTAGCGCGTCGGGGCACCCCGTACGTGGTGCGCAGCCGCGACTTCTCCGAGGGGGAGCTCGTCCGCATCTCGCGCATGCTTCAAGAGCGCGTCGCGCGCACGCCGCGCCTCGCTTGCGAGGACGTGCACGGCGTCGTCTCGCGCGCGAGGGACGTGCGCGATCTCGAGGCCACGATCCTGGCCGACCCGGCCGCCCGCGACGACCGCCGCCCGCCCCCGCTCGACGGACGGAGGACGTCGTGAGCGAGCGGCGCGCGCGCGTCGTGCTCGTCCACGCGCCGCCGCACGGCGAGGTGCGCTTCCACAACATCGGCCTCGCCTACCTTCAGGGCGCGCTCGAGAGCGAGGGGTGGGACGCGCTCACCGTCGACGCGTCGTGGGACGAGGACGTCGCGCGCACCGACTTCTACGCGGCGCTCTTGTCGGACATCTCGGCGCGCGTCGGTGACATGGGCGACGGGCCCGACCCCGCGCTGCTGCTCGAGGCGCTCGAGCCCGAGGCGTTCGATCGCGTGCGCCCCGTCGCACGCACGATCGCGGCCAAGGCCGACGCGTGGGCCGATCGGCTCGCGGCGCTCGGCGACGTCTTCCTCTTCGCGACCAACACCCTCACGCTGTACTTCGCCGCGCGCGCGGCGCGTCGGCTGCGGGCCATGGGCAAGCGCACGGTGGCCGGCGGGCCGAGCGCGTGGCTCGCCCCGCTGCGCCGGCTGCTGCTGATGCTCGGGTGCTTCGACGCCGTCGCGGCCGGCGAGGCCGAGCCGATCGTCTCGCCGCTCGTCGAGGCGCTCGCCGGCGGGCGCGACCCCGACCTGCCGGGGGTCACGTGGCGCGACGCCGACGGCGGTCTCCACGAGCGCCCCGCAGGGCCCCCACCCGACGTGCGCCGGCTCGCCCGCCCGTCGTTCCGCGGTCTCGCGCTGCGCGACTTCATCCCCGCGCTCACGAGCCGCGGCTGCGTGCACCGCTGCGCCTACTGCTCCGAGCCGTCGCACTGGGCGGCCTACCGCGTGCGCGAGGCCGCCGACGTGGTCGACGAGATCGCGGCG
This sequence comes from Myxococcales bacterium, assembly GCA_021783935.1. GTDB lineage: Bacteria > Myxococcota_A > Polyangia > Polyangiales > JADJMO01 > CAIXWQ01. Next base: position 4,842 of record JAJXTK010000342.1, read on the forward strand.
CGCGCGGTCGAGACGCGCCTGTCCGAGATCCACTTCCACGACGATCAGATCAACGGCAGCCTGCGCTTCGTCGACGAGCTCTGTGCACAGCTCGTCGAGGGGCGGCACGCGCTGCGCTGGGAGAGCTTCTCGGGACCGCAGGGGCTCGTCCCCGAGCGCCTCGCGCGCATGCGGGCCGCCGGCTGCATCCGGCTGAAGATCGGCATCCAGAGCTTCTCGGCGCCGGTGCTCCAGCGCATGCGGCGCGCGGCCAAGCCCGAGGCGCTGCGCGACGCGATCGTCGACACCGCGCGCGCCGGGATCTCCACGCACTACGATCTGCTCACCTGCTTCCCGGGCGAGAGCGAGGACGATCACCGGCGTAACCTGGAGATCGTCGAGTCGATCCACGCCGCGCGCCCCGACGTCTACATGTCGCCGAACCCGTTCTACCTGTCGCTCGGCTCCGAGACGATGCTCGCGCCCGAGGGGTACGGCCTGCTCGTGCGGCACTTCGACCCCGACTCGCTCCCCGCGCGCCTCTGCGACGTCGTGCGCGCCGCCGGGCGCTTCCCGATCGGCTTCTCGGCGGGGCTGCCGCGCGAGACCGTTCTGGGCAGGCTCGCGGATCTCGGCGCGATCCTCGCGCGCTACGGCAAGGACTACCAGTACCTCGGCAAGGACGCGCCGCGCGGCTGACGAGCCCGCGACGCGCACGCCGCTACGTCGCCTCGAGCACCCGCTTGCACGCGTCGATCGCTTGCTGCTCGCTGAAGTGCTCGGTCTCGAACCCCGGGCCGCCGCGCACGCCGCGCTCTTCGTAGTAGTCGCGCAGCGAGCGCCGGATCAGGCGCGCGCTCCAGCGCGAGGGCTCGCGGCTCAGCGGGCTCCCCGGATCGACGAACATGGGCGTGACCGAGATGGCCGCGCGCGTCTCGCGCCGGATGCGCGCGACCAGGCGGGCCGTCTCCTCGACGTCGGCCTGCGTCTCGCTCGGCAGCCCCACGGCGAAGAAGCAGTGCGTGTCGAGCCCGCGCGCCTCGGCCTCGCGGATCGACCCGAGCAGCTGCTCGTTCGAGTATGCGTAACCTCGGATGCGCCGGCGCACCGCCTCGCTGCCGGCGTCGGGCGAGTAGACGGCGAGCGACCCCGCAGCGAACGTGCGCGCGAGCTCCTCGAGGAAGGCGCGCGGCGCGGGCGCCCAGAGATCCCAGATCGCGCGCGGCCCGAGCCCGTCGGCGCGCAGGCGCGCGAACCAGTCGAGCACGTGCCGCCGCGCCTCGGGCGGATCGAAGCAGCTGCGCAGCACGCGCGCCCCGGCGTCGACGGCGTCGGCGACGTCGCGCGCCAGCTTCTCGATCGGGTAGGCGAGGATCCCGTGCCGCCCCGACAAGAGATCCTGCGTGCCGGCCGCGCCGCCGCAGCAGGCGCAGTCGGCCGTGCAGCCGCGCCCCGCGTTGACGTAGGCGGCGAACGGGTAGCCCTCCGAGCCCTTCGAGCCCTCGCTGAAGTCGGCGTAGAGCGAGCGCGCGACGTAGGCCTCCCGATGGCGCAGCGCGCGCAGATCGCCGTGGCGCAGCTTGCCGGCGGTCGCGACGTCGAGGGACCACCGCCCGCTCGAGACGCGCACCTCGTTGCCGTCGCGGTAGGTCAAGTTCGGCACCGCCGCGAGCGCCCCCTCGCCGTCGAGCAGCACGCGCATCAGCGCGCGCAGCGGCTCCTCGCCGTCGCCCCGCACCACGACGTCGGCGAGGCCGAGCGCTACGAGCTCGTGCGCGAACACCGTCGCGGTGAGGCCCCCCATGACGATCTTCGCCTCGGGGGCGTAGGCGCGCGCGGCCCGCGCGGCGTCGATGGCGGCGCGCGTCTGCGGGTTGAAGTGGAGCGAGACGAGGATCACGCGCGGCTCGCGCTCCCGGACGGCGCGCCGGAGCGAGAAGCTCGCATCGACCTCCGGCTCGATGCCGAGGTGGAGGATCTCGACCGTGCGGCCATCGTCGAGCAGGAGGTTCGCGAGCGCGGGCACGCCGAGCGGCATGACCATCACCTCGCGACGGTCGCCGTCGAAGCGGGGCGCGTGGAGGAAGAGCGCGTCGAGCCGACCCATCGACGATCGCTCCGCGCTCATCGCCTGCAGCATGCTCGCGCGGCCGAGCGGGTCAAGCCTTT
>JAJXTK010000343.1 GCA_021783935.1 Myxococcales bacterium
GGCAAGAGCACGCCCATGTACCTGCTCGGCTGCCTCGACACGCCTACCGAGGGCACCTACGAGCTCGCGGGCAACGACGTCGCGGCGCTCTCGGACGCCGCGCTCGCCGCGCTCCGAAACGAGTTCATCGGCTTCGTCTTCCAGGCCTTCAACCTGCTGCCGCGCACCAGCGCCCTCGAGAACGTCGCGCTGCCCCTGCGCTACGCCGGCGTGTCGCTGCGCGATCGGCGCGCGCGGGCCCGCGAGGCGCTCGAGCGCGTCGGGCTCGGCGCGCGCGTCGAGCACCCCCCCGAGCGGATGTCGGGCGGCGAGCGCCAGCGCGTGGCGATCGCGCGCGCGATCGTCTCGCGGCCATCGCTGCTGCTGTGCGACGAGCCCACGGGCAACCTCGATCGGCGCGTCGGGCGCGAGATCATGGGGATCTTCGAGCGCCTCAACGCCGAGGACGGCGTGACCGTCATCGTCGTCACGCACGACCCCGAGCTCGCGGCCCGCACCCATCGCAACATCGAGCTCGTCGACGGCGAGATCGTCTACGACGGCCCGCCGCCGCGCGGGGAGGGCGCGCGCGTCGCCAGCGCGTGAGGAGCTCATCATGCTCGAGTACCTCCGCTCCGCGTTCGCCGCGCTGCTCGCCAACAAGGTGCGCGCGGCGCTCACGATGATTGGCGTGGTCATCGGCGTGCTCGCCGTGACGCTCCTGGTCGGCGTCGGCGATGGCGCGCGCATCTACGTCGAGCGCACGCTCGAGGGGATCGGCGCGAACCTGCTCATCGTGACCCCCGGCCGGCGCGAGACGCGCGGCGCGATGGCGGGGCCGCACGGCGGCAACGTCACCCGACCGCTCGTGATGGAGGACGTGCGCGCCCTCGAGCGGCAGGGGACGCACATCCGCGAGGTCACCGGCGCGACGCAGGGGGGCGGCACCATCAAGTACAAGGACCGCCGCCGCGACACGCTCGTCTTCGGCGTCGGCGCGGCCTTCCCGGACATCCGCAACATGCACGTCGGCGTCGGCACCTTCGTGCGCCAAGAGGACGTCGACGCGCGCCGACGCGTGACGGTGCTCGGCCGCACCGTGGTGCGCGAGCTGTTCGGCGACGAGAGCCCCCTCGGCAAGGCCGTGCGCATCGGCGACGCGCGCTACCGCGTGATCGGCATCATGGAGGAGAAGGGCACCTCGCTCGGGATGGATCTCGACGATCTGGTGTTCCTCCCGGTGACCGCGGCGCTCGATCTGTTCGGCACCGACTCGCTCAACAGCATCCTGACGGCGGCGAAGAACAAGGAGGACGTGCCGCTCGCGATGGCGGAGGTCGACGACATCCTCGCGCGCCGGCGCCACGGCGAGCGTGAGGTGACCGTGCAGAGCCAGGACGACCTGCTCGCGACGTTCGGCTCGCTCACCAACGCCATGACGTGGATGCTGCTCGCGATCGCCTCGATCTCGCTCGTCGTCGGCGGCATCGGCATCATGAACATCATGCTCGTGAGCGTGACCGAGCGCACCCGCGAGATCGGCGTGCGCCGCGCGCTCGGGGCCACGCGCGCCGACGTGCTCTGGCAGTTCCTCGTCGAGAGCATGGCGATCTCGATCCTCGGCGGGCTGCTCGGCCTCGGGCTCGGCGTCGCAGTCTCGCTCGCCGTGCGGAGCGCGGCGCCCGACGTGCCGCTCGAGGTCTCGCCGTGGATCGCGATGGTGGCGCTCTCGTCGGCGGTGGTCGTGGGGGTGGTGAGCGGCGTGGTGCCCGCGCGACGTGCGGCGCTGCTCGATCCGGTCGAGGCGCTGCGCTACGAGTGAGCCGGTCAGACCTGCATCGGCCCCTCGGCGGTGCCCGTGATGAACTGGCGGACGACCGGGTCGTCGGTGTTCTTGAAGTCGTCGCGGGTGCCGATCTTCTTGAGCTTGGTCTGGTAGACCATCGCGATGCGATCGGCGATCGAGAAGATCGACACCAGATCGTGGCTCACCACGATGCTCGTGACGCCGAGCTTGTCGGAGAGCTCGCGGATGAGGCGATCGACGCGCCGGGCGCTCACCGGATCGAGCGAGGTCGTCGGCTCGTCGAAGAGCACGTAGCGCGGCTCCAAGGTCAGCGCGCGGGCGATCGCCACGCGCTTGCGCATGCCGTCGCCGAGCTCCGCCGGGTACTTCTCGCCGAACTCCTCCATGTGCACGACCTCGAGGCGCTGGTGCGCCTCGGCGAGCGCGTCCTTCACGCTGAGGCCCTTGTGCTTGCGGAGCGGCAGCGCCACGTTCTCGACGCAGGTCATCGAGTCGAAGAGGGTCGAGTGCTGGAACACCATCGCGACCTTCTTGCGGACTCGATAGAACGCCTCCTCGCTCAGCTGCGCGATGTCCTCGCCGTCGAGGAGCACCTCCCCCTCGTCGGGCTTGAGCAGGCCGACCAGGTGCTTGATGCACACGCTCTTGCCCGCGCCCGACGCGCCGATGATGAAGAACACCTCGCCGTCGTGCACGTCGAAGCTCACGTCGTTGAGGACCGTCTTCGGTCCGAAGGACTTCTTGAGGTGCCGGAACTGGATCATCGGGGGGCGCGCGCGGGTTCGTCGGGGGCGGTCGATCAGCTGCTCGGGAAGAGCGCGAGCCCCGCGGCCGAGATGAAGAAGTTCAGGATGATGACGGCGAGCGAGCTGTTGACCACGGCGCGCGTGGTCGCCCAGCCGACCCCCTCGGAGCCGCCGAAGGTCGACAGCCCCGAGTGCGAGCTCACGATCGGGATCGCCGCGCCGTAGGCGACGCACTTGGTGAGGCCGACGACCAGATCGCCGGCGCTCACCATCGAGGTGTTCGCGAAGGTGCGCGGCAGCACGCCGAAGAACGACCACGCCGTGAGCAGCCCCGCCAGCCAGGCGATGAGGCAGCTCCAGATGATGACCGCCGTAGTCGCGACGATGCCCGCCTTGAAGCGCGGCACCACGAGGTACTCGATCGGATCGGCCGCGCACATGCGAAGCGCGTCGACCTGCTCGGTCACGACCATCGAGCCGATCTCCGCCGCGATGCCGGCGCCGACGCGCGTCGCCAGCATGAGCGCGCCGATCGACGCCGCGAAGTCGCGCACGAGCAGTTGCAGGTACTGGGCGCCGAGCAGGCTCAGGTCCGGGATGATGCGCTTGCTCTGCTCGCCCGCCTGGAAGACGAGGATCATCCCGAAGAAGCCCATGAACACGGTCAGGAAGAAGACCGAGTTGTTCCCCTGCTCGTAGACCTGCTGCGCGAACGCGCCCTTCTCGCGGCGCCCGTAGACCGAGAAGTAGATGGTGCGCACGAACACCGAGTAGAGCTCTCGCGCCATGCGCAGCCCGTCGAAGAAGGCCGCGCCGAGCTGGTAGAAGACGCCGCGATCGTCGGGGTGGACGAGCGGCTCCTCGGCGGGCTCCGGGTGCTCTTGCGACTGCGAGGTGCCGGCCGACATCACGCGCTCAGGAAGCTGATGAAGTAGTCGAGCACGAAGATGCTCGCCGCGCTGACGACGACCGTCGCGTTGACGGCGCGGCCGACGCCCGGCGCGCCGCCCGACACATTCAGGCCGAAGTAGCAGCTCGAGAGCCCGATCATCGCGCCGAAGAAGACCGACTTGACCAGCCCGTGCGCGACGTCGCCGAAGTGCAAGAGCCCCGAGGTGAGGCCGTTGTAGAAGACGCGCGGCTCGACGCCGAGCAGCGGGCCGGCCGAGTAGGCGGCGCCCAGGAGCGCGAGGAAGTCGGCGACGAGCGTCGAGCAGAAGAGGGTGATCACCACGGCGAGGAAGCGCGGCGCGACGAGGTAGCCGATCGGATCGATCGCGAGCGCGCGCAGGGCGTCGATCTGCTCGGTGACGGTCATGGTGCCGAGCTCGGCGGCGTTGTTCGCGCCGACGCGCCCGCTGATCATCAGCGCGGTGAGCAGCGGGCCGATCTCGCGCAGCGTGCCGAAGCCGGCGCCCCAGCCGATGAGCCCGAAGGCCTGGTATCGCTGCACCAAGGGAGCGGCCTGGATGACCATGATCGCGCCCGTGAAGAGCGCGGTGACCGCGACGATGGGGACCGATTTGACCCCCATCTTGTGGAGGTTCACGACGAGCTGACGGCCGTCGAACCGCGGCGGCACGACGCGCGCGAGGATGCGCGCGAGCATCACGCTGAAGCCGCCGACCAGCTCGGAGATGCCCAGGAACGAGGCGCCCGTCCGCTCGACGACCCCCTTCTCCTTGACCTCGTCGCCGAGGACCGAGCCGCCCGACATGCGGCGGCCACCGTACCACGCCGCCGCCGCGCTCGTCGTTTCCGGAGCTAGCACTACTGCCCGAGATTCCTCGACGACGGCCCCCACCCCAGCCCTCCCCCGCAGTGCGGGGGAGGGAGATTCGTCGGAGTTTTTTGGGCTCTGCACCCTTCCCTCGCACCGCGGGGGAAGGGCCGGGGATGGGGGCTGTTCAGGCCGGTCGGGGCCGAATTCGGGGCAGTCGTGCTAGGTGAGCGCGCCGGCGCGCCGGAGGCACTCGTAGACGGCGATCGCGACCGCGTTGGCGAGGTTGTGCGAGCGGACGCCCCCGCTGGTCGGGATCGCCAGGGAGGTGTCGGCGTGGGCGTCGACCAGCTCGCGCGGGAGGCCGACCGACTCGCGCCCGAAGATCAAGGCGTCGCCGGGCCGCGGCCCCTCCCCGTCGCGCAGCGTGAACAGGTTGCGGCCGGCGTGGGCGGTGAAGACCCAACGCCGGGCGCCGGCGGGGGCCTCGCGGGCGTGGGCGTGCGAGAAATGCGCGAAGTCAAGCTCGCGGCGGACGTCGACGAGGTGCCAATAATCGAGCCCGGCGCGCCGCACCGCCTGGGCGTCGAGGCGGAATCCGAGCGGCCCCACCAGGTGCATCGGCGAGCATGTCGCGGCGCACAGGCGGGCCACGTTCCCGGTATTCGGCGGGATTTCCGGTTCGACGAGCACGACGTGGAAGGGCGGGACGAGCGCAGGCACGCGCAGGCGTGTGTCGATCGGCGGGTCGGGGTTCGGGTCCATCTTGACCTGGTCGGCCGCCCCCCTTTAGCTTCGATCGACAGCGGTGTCCGCCGCGCTGTTGCGGCGGCGCGCGCTCGCCTCGCGTCGGCGAAGGGTCGAGGGTTCCCCGGATGATCGGTTCGGCAGCGAAGTGGGCGATGCGTTCCTCGGCTCCGGTGGCGGCGTCGCTCGTCGCCGGCGCCCTCACGCTCGCACCGATGGCCGCCTCGGCGAACCCGATGGATCTCGCCCCAGAGCGCCTGACGAAGACCCAGTGCGACCCCGCCTCGGCGAGCCCCTGCGGCACCATCCCCAGCAACCAGTTCACCCCGGACAACGCCGCGTGGGCCAGGCTCGTCTCGCAGTACGCGATGGCGATCGCGCCGAACCCGATGCACCCGGCGCGCACCACCGGCTACGGAGGCTTCGAGCTCTCGCTCTTCGGCACGGTCACCACCGTCGACAACGGCGCCGACTGGATGAAGCGAGGCACCGAGGGGGCCATCGCCGGCGGCAAGTACCCGAGCAGCAACGCGAACCCCGACGGCGTCCTGCAGGTCTACGGCGTCAGCGGCCGCAAGGGGCTCCCCTACGGCTTCGAGCTCGAGGGCTCGGTCGGCTACATGGCCAACACCGAGCTCGTGGTCATGGGCGGCGGCGTCCGCTGGGCGATCCTCGAGGGGTTCCGCACCGGCGCGCTCGGCTACCTCCCCGACATCTCCATCGGCGGCTACGTCAACACGCTGACCGGCACCCAGAAGGTCAAGATCACCGTGCCGTCGGCCGACGCGGAGGCCTCGTACGCGATCACGCTCGCCAAGCAGGTCGTCTTCCAGCCGTACGTCGGCTTCCAGCTGCTGTGGATCGACGCCGACTCCGGCGTCGTCGACGCGACCCCCGGCACCAACGTGCTGTCGAACTGCAACGCGCGCCCGCCGACGCCCAGCGAGATGTCCGGCGGCTACGACGGGCAGATGATCTGCCAGCACAGGAACCCCGACGGCACCTACGGCCCGGCCACGCAGGCGGACAACAACGCCAAGCTCGACGTCAACAACAACATGGTCTTCCAGAACGTGCGCTTCCGCCGGCAGCGCCTGTTCGTGGGCACCGCGCTGCGCTACGAGCTCATCGATGTGATCTTGCACGCGTCGTTCGACGTCGCGTCGCCCGAGTCCGGCGGCGACTCGCGCATCGCGGGGCTCGCCACGCAGATGACCTTCGGGGCGATGATCGGCACCTCCTGGTGACGCCTCCGCCGATCGGCGGGCGCGCGTCCGGGGGATCGCGACGCCCAACTGGTCGGACCAACGAGCCATCAAGGAGACGTCAGGACCAGGCGTCTGGCGACACGTCCCGCCGCTTGCGCTAGCATCCGCCGGAGATGCCCCCGTCCGTGACCGCGCTGCCTTCTGGCGCGATCGATGGCAAGAGCTGGCTTTCCGCCACGATCGAAGCGCGACAGCGCGCCCACGAGTCGGCGGCGCCGGACGCCCGTGCCCTCGCGGCGGTGAGGCTCGCGCGCGCGTGGAGCTTCGCGGGGGACGACGGCGCGGGGGTGCGCATGCTCATGGCGGAGCGGCGCTTCCATCGGCAGCGGGGCGCGGAGGTCGACGTCGCGCGCTGCGAGGTCGGCCTGGCCGAGCTCGCGCTGGTCGCCGACGACGAGGATCGGGCGGCCGTCCACCTCGAGCACGCCGCCGCGGGCGGCGCGGACGAGCTCCCTGCGCGCCAGATCGTGGCCGCGTGGATCGCGCTTCGGCGCGGCTCGCAGCGCCCGCCTCCCGACGCGGCGGCGGTGAAGCTGCCGTGGGTCGTCGAGCTCGCCGACGCCTTCGCGCTGGAGCTCCTGTGGCTGCGCGAGGAGCCGGGGGTCGAGCTGCTCGGCGCCGACGTGCGCACGCGCGCGCTCGCGGAGCTCGTCCGGGCGGCGCGGGCGAAGGACGCCGGCGGCGTGCATCGCGCCCTTCGTGCGCTCGAGACGGCGG
>JAJXTK010000344.1 GCA_021783935.1 Myxococcales bacterium
TGCTGCCGAAATGCCGAAAATGCCCTGGGGGCAGGCGCACGTCGGAATCACCGTGCCCGTCGCCGAGCACTCCGCACTGTGCGGAGTCGCCGACCGTGCCTGCCCACAACGTCGGCGAACGCGTCGCCCAGGTCGTGTCGAAGTGCGCCGCGAAGAGGGACGACCAGCCCGACGAAGACCTCGTGGTCTTCCTGGAGCACGCGCCCGAGCGCATTTGGAAGGTCACCATCGACGTCGAGATGGGTCAGGTTGATGAGCACCTTGCCGTCGCTCGTGACGGCCATCGGCGCGTCGTTCACGCGAGCGCGGACCTTCTTCTTCATGAAGCTGTCCCCCGCGACGCCCGCCCCTCCTGGTACGCCCACTTCGCCACGACCACGAGCGCGTCCGAGTGGCTCTCGTTCGTCAGGGCTTCGATGTGCAAGAACAACTGCCACACCTCGGGCTCGACCGCCGCAGCCAGCCACGAGTGGTGCAGGACGATCGCCTGCTGCCGGTCGCGGGCAACAAGGTCTCGTTCGAGAAGGGCGTCGACCGCTTCGCCGAGAAGGGCATCATCACTGATGATGTCCTCCGTCAGGCGGGGCGGGTCGTCATCGAGGTCGGGCGTGTACGGGTCCACCTGACCGACTACGCCCCGAGCCGCCGTGGTTCAGCGGCGGCCAGCCGTCCGTGTGCTGGCCGCCCGAACCTGCACGTGGCGGTCCTTCAGCCTCCGACGCCCGCGAGCCGCATCCCACGCTCGCGGCACTCGTCGTCGTCATCGTCGTCGTCGAGCAGCTCGTCGTTCTCGACGTCGGCCTGGACGGCGGCGAGCCCGCCAGGGGCATTTCTGTCACCACCGTCACCACCTGAGGGCTCGTTGCTCGGGAAGGTGGTGACGTCGTTTGCGGCTTGAAAACAAGCCTTGTCACCACCGTCACTACCGTCACCACCTGAATTTCGATCTTGCGGTGGGTGCTGGTCGATCTGCGAATCGAGATCGGGTTCGGACTCACGCGACATGCCGGTGACGGTGGTGACGGTGGTGACGCGGCTCGCGGGCGCGCCCACCGGCGCGTCCACCGGCGCGTCCACCGGCGCGTCCACCGGCCGCTCGTAGATCCACTCCCGGTGCGTGCCGACTCGCCGCTGTCGGCGCCCCCAGCCGAGAGCGTGCATGACTTCGCCCACCCGGGTCTGAAGCGCCTTGTTCTGCTGCGCCTTCGGGACGCCGATCACGGTGTCGAGGATGTAGGCCGTGGTGACCTCGTGCAGGGCGCCCCTGCGCGTGCGGATCACGTTCATGTCGGCGTCGGTGGTGACGTCCTCGCCCTCGTCGAGCGCTGCGGCGACGACGGCTTCCCACGGGTCGGCCACGCGTCGGGCGTCCTGCTCGGCACGGGCTGCGTCGAGCAGTTCGGGATCGTCGGAGTCGAACCACCATTTCTCGTCCGACGCATACAGCGCGACGGCCTCGGCCCAGAGCAGATCGCGATCGCGCCGAAGGGCGTCGATGTCGATCTCCCCGACGCACTCGACCGGCAGGAACCGCCTGTTGCCGGTCTCGTCCTTGAGGTAGGCGGACTTGTTCGTGGTGCCGACGAAGACGCACTGTCGGGCGATGCGAACGTTCCTGCGGCCATAGGACGGCCTGTAGTCGTCGGTCTTGCGCGTGATGTATTTCTTCACTGCGCTCGACTCGGCGCGCGAGAGGTTGTCGAGTTCAGACCATTCGATGACCCACTTTCCACGCAGGTCGGATGAACTGTCCTTCGTGGTGACCTCGGACAACTGGTCCGAGAAGTAGTCCTCGCCGAAGAGCGTCTCGACACAGGTGCTCTTGCGCTTCCCTTGCGTCCCTTCGAGCACCAGCATCGTGTCGAGCTTGCAGCCCGGGTTGCGGATGCGCGCGACCGCAGCGATCAGGAACATCCTGCCGACCGCGCGCACGTACCGCGAGTCGGGAACACCCAGGTACTTCGTGAGCCACCCGGGAGCGTTGCGACCAGCAACACGCTCGACCCCATCGTGACGGAGCCCGTCGAGGTACTCGCGGACCCGATGGAACGGACAGGACCGCGCGCGGGACTCGATCACCGCGTGCGCCGTGGGGATCGCGATCCGAACGTCGTGGCGCTCGTCGAGCCAGGCCACGAGCCTCGTCGCGTCGTCATCGGTGACGGCACGCTCGCCCCCGCTGCCCGACGACGCCCACGGGGGCGGCCTTAGCCACGCGGGCTCGTCGCGCAGTTCGTCGAAGCCGAGCGAGTCCTTGATCCGCTCATCGTGTTCGAGCACGAGCAGGGCGTTCGCGACAGTGCCCATCACGGAACCACCCTGCCCGCGTCGGATCTTCTTCTTCCACTCGGCGACGTTCGCGTTGGCCGTACGGGCGAGCTTCTGCGCGAACACCTTCACCGCGTCGTTGATGGCCGTCTTGCCAACGCCCGCGACCTTCATCGTGGCGGCGACCTGATCGACGAGCACGGCGCCGCCCTCGTGCAGCATGGCCATCACCGGGAGCTTGTCGAGGAGACCTGCCACGTCCGCCGTTCGGTTCGAGCCCGCCGATGCGGCCACGACGCGGGCGATCACGTCGGCCGGAACGGCGGCCTCGACGAGCTTCTGGAACTGCTCGACCCCCTCACGCACGAGGTAGTCGTCGGGCCCTTGGTCGGTCTTGTAGTACAGCTTCCCGTTCTCTGGATCGCTCTCGGTCGGGTGGTACGGCGGGAGCTGCACGAGCCGCACATCCGCACCCTCGCGACGAAGGGCAAGCGAGAGGCGCGCAGCCCCGAGCGCGACCATGGCGTTGTCCTGCAAGCCCGCGTCGAAGACGACGTACGTGACCCTGCCGGTCCACTTGATCGTCTGCATGTCCTTCGACAGGACGATCTCGTCGAGCGCGTCGAGCACCTCTTTGTCGGTGGCACCCGCGAGCACGCCGCCCAGGCCGATCGCGGGCATCCCGAGCGCCGTCAACGACAACGCCTTGAGCGGCGCCTCGACGATGCAGACCGGCTTGCTGGTGTCGCCCGCGATCTCGGTGACCTCCGGCGTGACATACGGAACGACCGGCACGCCCGTCTGGCAGACGTACCGGGGGATCGTGACGACATGCTCGCCGTGGTGGCTGCCGTCGATGGGTCCAGGCATCGTCACTTCGGTTCGATCGACACGGATGCGCGCGCGGGGGATGCCGTCGAGCGCCGTCTGGTACGGGATGAGGATCCCCGTCGCGCCCTCGTGCAGAGGAAGGCCGGGGTACGAGGACTGCTGCTTGTACTTGAGTAGGTGCGCCTTCAGCTTGCCGCAGTCGATCGAGCGGATGCCGTGGGCGATCGCGAAGTCCTCGGGGATACCGCGCGCCTTCAGGATCTCGATGTGGTTCGCGTGTAGAACGTGCGTCTTCACGGGCGTGGTGCCCACGTCCGGTGTAGATTGAGTGTCAGTCATCGGTTACCTCACGGCCCACGGCGTTGGCGCGCTCGTGGGTCGATTCACGTCGGGGGGGGGCCGCTCGTGAACGACGAGGGAGCGGCCGGACCTCGTGCGAGAGCGCTCTACCGCGCGGCGTCCAGGTCGCGAGAGGCCTCGGCGACCAGAAGCTCGGGGCACTGCTGACACGCGCGCAGGCCGTATCGGAGGGCCAACTGCGTGAGCTTGTGGCGGGAGACGAGCGGGTAGCGGGCAGCGAGCGAGGCCACGTACGCCTCATCGTCCGCGTTGCAGATGATCGTCCACGTCTTCGATGCCATTCGACAGACCCTCCGTGTAGGCGACCCCAGCGGGGCCAGCGTCTGCATCTGGATTTGATCTGTCGGGCTCGCCTTGCGGCTCGCCGTACCCACTCCCTTGCGGGAATGAGCTTGTAGTACAGCCGATGCGCTCGGTGTCAAGGCTACATCGTTCAGATTTCCTATCAGGTCAGGCGCTCACTGGCAGCTTATCGACCGCGTTTCTCCGGTTCGGCACGGCCGTATAGCGCCGTATACCAACCTCCTGCACGCGGTCGGCACGGCCGACGTCGAGACGAAGAAATCCGATCCCGAACACGAGATCCGTCGGGTTCTCGTGCGTCGGACGCGCGGACATTTTCGCGACAGCGGGCGTCTCGCGCAGGTCAGGGAGCAGACCTCGAACCGCGACGCGCCCGATCGGATAGCCTCGCGGTGGATGTCCCCCGCGAAGGACGACCCTCAAGCTCGCTTCGACGCGCTCTGCAAACGGATCCGCGCACGCGCCGACAAGCTTGCCCGGATGCTCGACGTCCTGGCGGCGAAGGAGGTCTACGAGGAGATGCACCCGGAGACCCGCCACGGTGGCGCGCCCGGAATCGCCGGCGGGGGCAAGCGCGCGAAAGGTGCAACCGTTGCAGGTTTCGCCAAGGCAATCGCCGAGAAAGCCAAGCGATCGTCGCGCGCGGTGTTCCTGGACGCCCAGATCGCCGCCGGTCTGACCGTCGAGAGCCGTGAGCGTCTACGCGGGACGCCGATCGCGATGCAGACCACGATGCTTCGTGACCTTTCGATGCTGCCGGACGATCGGCAGGAAGAGATCACGTCCGTGTACGCCAAGCGCGTGAAGACGAAGGGCGAGGCGGCGGCGGAGGCGACGTTTCGCCGGCTTGTTCGGCCCCCCTCGAAGCCCGCCCTGCGCCCGCAGCTCGTGACCGAGTTCGACGAGTTGATGCCCCTCGGCGGCACGCCTCTGGAGACGTCGCTGCTCGGGTCGATCGTCTCCTTCGAGGTCCAGAACGGGCGGCTGCGTGCGAAGGTGCTGCGGTCCGACAGCGAAGCTCCAGAGTACCGATGGCCCCAGTACCCGAACGCGACGCCCACGACGACGGCGAACTGGTCCACGGCGATCCGGCAGGCGGTCAGCTTGATGTCCTCCGAAGCGCGGGCGCTCATCCGCGTTGGGCAGGTCGAGGTCCCCGCGCCGAAGTTCTGCGAGAGCTGCGGCGAGGGGACCTTCTACGTCACGCGTACCGATGTCCGCGAACGCTACCAAGCTCCCGATGGTCCGCGTCTCTCGTCCACGCATCACTGGCCGTACGTCGTCGAGCTTGGCGATTGCCGCCGTTGCCATCCACGCTCGGGGCATCAGCTCTCGCGAGACCTGTCCGTCCCTCGCCACCAGCTCGGGATCGAGCTCGGCGAAGCCGAGCGCGATCCCCAGCGAGTGGTCGCCACGCTCTGGCGGGACGCGGCGGAGGCGGGGCTCTCGTTCCGGCACGGCGACGGCCACGTCATCACGTTCGAGGTCGGCGGGGAGACGTGGCGGACGTTCTGGTTCCCGGGGGCAGGTGATCCATTCTTCTCGTCGCTCGGGGGGCTACTTGAGGATGCTCGTTGGGTACTTCGCGACGTCTATCGGCTCGCGACGACCAAGGCCGTCCGGCTTGCGTGACCTCCCGTGCCGCTGAACCGCCGCCCCGTCCCCGCGTAGTAGGCTGCGTGAACATCGGCGAGCTTGGCCCCGACGATCTCGCCGCCGTCGCGCGTGCCGTCCCCGGCGTCGTCTCGATACTCAAGCAAGCGATTGCCGACGACCGCGAGGTGGACGTTCAGGTCGGGACCGAGGGGCGGCACTTCATCGTGTTCTTGGTCGTCGTCGACGGCGACGTCATCGTGCAGGACGTGACCGTGACGATCGACACTCGGGCGCTCGACGAGCGAACGAAGCTCGTCCTCCTACATCTTCATGCGCAGGGGATCGTGCGACGTCAGGCACGTCTGGAGCGGCAGTGGGCCGCGAAGGCAGCGGTCATCCGAGCGAGAAGGCAGACGGGTAGCTGAAAGCGTTCGCGCGGGGGCGTAGGAGGTTTCATGAACACCCCCGCCTGTATCTACCTGCGCGTTTCGACCGACGACCAGTCCGTCGAGAACCAGCTCCCCGACCTTGAGCGGCTCGCCGAGGCGCGCGGCTACGTGATCAAACACACGTACTCGGAGAACGTGTCGGCCGTGAAGCAGCGGCCGGAGTACGAGCGGATGATGAACGCCGCGCACGCGGGGAAGGTCCGCGTGCTGCTGGTCTGGTCTCTGGACCGTCTGCATCGCAGCATGATCGGCGCCATCCAGACCGTGCTCGAACTCGACCGGCTCGGCGTGCGCGTGGTCTCCGTGCGCGAGCCGTGGCTCGACACGTCGGGTCCGGTGCGGGCTCTGCTCGTGGCCATCTTCGGCTGGGTCGGGGAGCAAGAGCGTCTGCGAATTTCAGATCGCACCCGTGCCGGGCTCGAACGTGCGCGCCGTCGCGGTGTGCGTCTCGGGCGTCCCGGGTTCGAGATCGACCTCGTGAAGGCGCGCGCCCTCCGCGAGGCGGGGAAATCCTTCCGGGTGATCGCAACCGAGATGAACGTCTCGGTCGGCAAGGTTCACGAGGCGCTCGTCGGCCGCGCCCGCGTTCGCCAAACCCCTCGAAAGGCGTGCGCGGCGGAGGCTCGATCTTCCGGGTGATCTCGAAGGGCATCGTCGCCCTGCGGCGTTCGCCCCAACGTTCGATTCGCGAACGTGGTCGACGACAGGCCTCAGCGGTGTGCCCCGGCGGAGCGGCCCTAGTGCTTGCCGCTGCTCCGCTTCAACATCGCGCGCAGCGAGGGAGCGGTGCCGACGAGTGCGATGATGTTCTCTGGCTCGGATGCGAGCCAGATGAACGAGTTCCACGCGACGGCCGGCATGGTCTTGCGCATTGCCAGGTCGCGGAAGTTGTAGGCGGTCACGAACGCGACGTGCTCCTCATCGAGGCCGGCATCGGTCGCATACGCGAGAAGCTCCTTTCGGCGCTGTTCGGAGATGGGGCCGTCGCTCGCGACGACCTCAACGAAGACGAGCAGCGTGTCCCGGTTGGCAACGTCAGCGAGGATCACGTCGGGGAGGTTTCGCGACGGATCGATCGTCAGGCCGATCGACCCGGCGGTCAGATCATCCTGTTGGACGACCTTGTTCCCGCTCTCGCTGATCCAGATGACGACGGGATCTTGCAGGAACCGG
>JAJXTK010000345.1 GCA_021783935.1 Myxococcales bacterium
CAAGGGAAGGTCGAGGGGGCGGAGGCGTGGGCGCGCGCGCACGGCGTCGAGCTCGATCGCAGCGCGTTCTTCAGCGACAGCATCACCGACGTGCCGATGCTCGAGCGGGTCGGCAGCGCGTACGCCGTGCACCCCGATTTCCGGCTCGCGCGACACGCGCGGCGGCGCGGTTGGCCGGTGCTCGACTGGCGCTGAGGGCGTGCCCTCGAGGCGCGCTCTTCGCGTCGAGCACCCTCGCGACTCGCGAGACCCCGACGTCGAGCTGGGCGCCGAAGCAGCGCTTCTGCACGCTTCGAGCTCGACGTGGCGCTCGCGCAGGCCCCTCGATGGTCACCCTCGCGGCGAGGACGCACACCTCGGCGCGCACGCTTCTCGCTGTAAGGCACGGCAGGAGGGTCCACCATGCGCTCCTCGCTCGAGAACCTTCACCCCATGGCGCGCCTGTCGTCGGCCTCGCTCCCCGACCTCACGGGACCGCGGGTGCTCCCGGCCGTCGCGACGGTCGGCATGCTGATCGCCCTGTTCGCGGCGGGCATCCTCGCGTGGGTGCACTGAACGCGGGGCCGCGGCGGCGGTCGCTCGCGCGCGTGAGCACCTGCGGCGCTGCGTAGAGCTCCTCAGTAGCAGGGGAGCATCGAGTACTGGCACGCGAGCTCGCTGTAGTCCTCGATCCAGTCGCAAGAGTACTTCGCCCTGCACCGGTCTTGGGCCTTCTGCATGAAGCCCTTGTAGAGCGCGCAGTCGCGGGCGCGGAGATCCTTCGCGTCGGGCGCGGCGTCGACGTCGACCATGCACTTGTGGAACGAGGTGACGAGCCCGGGGGCCGTCGCCGCGGCGCGTGCGCGCTCCTTCGCGCGGGCCTCGGCGGCCTCGCGCTCGGCCTGCTCGGCCCTCCTTCGATCCGCCTCCGCCTGCTCCTTCTCGAGCCGGAGCTTGCGCGCCAGCGCGACGGCGTCCGCGCCGCGCGTCATGCACCCCTTCGAGCACTCGGCGAGGCGGGCCTTGAGCGCGTCGCCTTGCAGCTCGGCGCCCGGCGGCAGCGACAGCGAGCACGAGAAGACCCCGTTGCCCGCGGCAGACGCGTACCGCTCGACGCACGCGCTCTCGGCCTCGGCGAGCGCCGTCGTGGCGGCCTTGTCGACGGCGCTCGCGCACGAAGAGCGGCACTCGGCGATCGCCTCGTCGCTGGTGCCGATGGCCGCGTCGTCGCAGCCGATCGCCGCGTAGGCCGCCGCGCACTTCTCGGCCCACGCAGCCTGCCATTCGCGCAGCCGGATCGCGCGCCCATCGGCCGCAGCCTTCTTGGCCGACTCGGCGCGCTCCGCCGCCTCCGACTCGGCCTGGTCCTTGGCCTCCTGCCTGGCCGCGTCCTCGGCCGCCCTCTTGTGCGCGGCCTCGTCGGCCCTGCGCTTGTCGGCCTGCTTCGCCGCGAGGCGATCGCACTCGACCGCCTTGGCCTCGACGTCGGCCTGCGAGAGCCCCTGCGCGGCCCACTTGTCGCGCATGCGCTGGCAGAACCCCGACTCGCCGCGCACCTCGGCCGGCGGCGTCGGCGCGCCGCACGCGGGCATCGCAACGACCACCGCCAGTGCGAGCCACGTCGACTTGGTGCGCATCCGCTCCCCCTACGAGGGGGATCGAAAAATGGCGCTCTGCGGAGGTCAACTCTCTTCTTGGCCGGAGGTCGGAGTCGAGCGCGAGGCGGCGCGGAGGCTCGAGCCCCGAGCGGCCGAGCGACGCCTCACGTCGCCTGCGGGCGCAGCGCGCGGATAGGGTGGTGATCGAGCGCGCGGTCCTTCACCACCAGGGTGGTCACGGGCGCGTCGCACTCCTCCTGGAGGATCAGATCGTGGCCGAGGCAGAGCCCCAGCTGCGCGACGAGATCGACCTCGCGCTCGTTGAGCAGCTTGGCCTGCGCGACCGGGTTGCAGCTCGCCGCGAACCTCTCGGGGTGCGCCTTCGGGAGGTGGACCTCGGACATGTCGATCGCGCCGACGCGGCAACAGACCAGCTCCGTCTCGAGCCCCTCGCCCTCGAGGATCCGGCTGAGCTGCTGGGCCTCCTTGATCATGCTGACGCAGAAGGCGACCCCGATGCGCCGATGGCCGCGCAGCTTCGCGAACTCCACGAGCTCCTCGACGCGGTTGCGCAGCACGCGCTCGGGCGTGAACGGGATCGCGTCGGCGGCGACCATCGTCTCGTGACGCTCCGGCTCGAGGTAGCTCGACGCGTCGTGGACGACGTCCAAGTGGGTGCGCGTCGGGCACGTCTTGGGCATCCGCGCCGTCTCGTTGCGGAAGCTCGCGATCGTCGCGCAGTGCTTGCAGCCGAAGGGGGGCGGCTTCGCGTCCATGTCCATCGGCGCGTTCGACCCGCGCCAGAGCCCGAGGGTTCGACTACGCGTCGAGCCGGCAGAGGTAGAGCGACTCGACGCCGCCGCATCGGGTGGTCGTCACGTTCGGGAACGCCTCGCGCAGCTCGCGGTCGACGACCTTCACGAAGCGGAAGTAGTCGCCCCCCTCCGCGAGCTCGAGGAGCGCCACCAGCGGATCGAGGTTCGCGTGGTAGTCGATGATGGCGACCGCGCCGCGCGTCACGCGCCGCAGCTCGCGGTAGACCTGCTGCCGGTAGTCGGGCGAAAAGCCGTGGATCGTCGCGCTCACGATCGTGACGTCCTGCGACTTGTCGGGGACCGAGGCCATCGCGTGCGCCGGCTCCTGGAAGACGCGCACCGCGGGGAAGCGCCGCTGGACGTGCTGGAACATGCGGGTCGTCGGCTCGACGGCGGTGATATGGCAGCCGTAGGGCAAGAGCGCCTTGAGCAGCGTGCCGGTGCCGCAGGCGACGTCGAGCGCACGCGTCGAGGGGCCGAGCTCGACCTGCTTCGAAAGCACCTCGAGCGAGCGCGCCATCTGCCTGCGGCGCAGCGGATCGAGCGCGTGCATCACGGGGGTGAACCACTCCCACTTGCCGCCGCCGACGCTCGTGCTCATCGCTGCCTCCCGGCCTCCGTGCCCACGCGTGACGAGCGGGCCGCGCGCTTCGGAGGCACGACCGCCGCTCGGTGAGAGACTCGCGTGGCCGAAACGGTTCGCCGAGGCGGCCGCGCTCGGCAGTGGAGCGCCGACCGAGCGGTTGATATGACTCGGGGATGTCCGCGTCGCGCCCCCTTCGCCGCTCCATCGCAATCTCGTCGCTCACCGCGCTCACCGCGCTCACCGCGCTCGGCGCCCTCGGCGCGATGGGCTGCCTCAAGCAGCCGGGCGCCCTCGAAGGGGGCGCCAATGCCAACGATCGGACCTTCGGCGGCAGGCCAGGGGAAATCCTGCTCACCGGCGCGATGACCGTCTCGCCGCGCGGCGACTACGTCTTCGCCCAGCGCAACACGGTGAGCCTCCTCTACGATCTCGCCCGCAAGCGCGCCGTCGAGCTCGGCTTCCAGCCGAGCCGCTTCGTCTTCGCCCACGCGCGCCCCGTCGGCTATGCGCTCGCGCCCGACGGCACGCTGAGCGAGATCGACCTCGCGACGGCCAAGGCCGTCTGGCAGAGCGCGCCGATGCCGGGCACCTCGCTGCTGCAGGTCTCGGGCGACGACGCGCACGTCGTGCAAGGCGACGCCGCCAACGTCCGAGTGATCGACGCCGCCACCGGCGCGGTGCGCACGACCGAGGCGCTCGGCGGCGCGGCGACGTTCGCGACGTTCCTTCCGCTCGGCAACAAGCTCATGGTGGCGTCGGACACGACGTTCACAGACCACAAGCCCACCACCAAGCTGCTGATCGTCGCGCTCGGCCCCGTCGCGCCTGCGATCCCCGTCGCGCCTGCGATCCCGGGCATGCCCACGATCC
This sequence comes from Myxococcales bacterium, assembly GCA_021783935.1. Lineage (GTDB taxonomy): Bacteria > Myxococcota_A > Polyangia > Polyangiales > JADJMO01 > CAIXWQ01. The sequence goes on from JAJXTK010000345.1 coordinate 3,849, forward strand.
CCGGCATGCCCACGATCCCCGGCATGCCCACGATCCCCGGCGTGCCCACGATCCCCGGCGTGCCCACGATCCCGGGCATGCCCACGATCCCCGGCGTGCCCACGATCCCGGGCATGCCCACCATCCCGGGCATGCCGAGCGTCCCCGGCACGGCCCCCACCTCTTCGCTGTCGGAAGGCCAAGCGACGCCCGCCGTGCCCCTGCCCCCCGCCGTGCACCTCGCGGTGCCGAACTGCACCGCGCCCATCGCGGTGCTGCCCGACGAGTCGCGCGCGTTCCTCTCGCCGACCTTCTGCGCCGAGGACGTGCCCGCGGACACGGCGCAGACGTGGACCAACCCCGACCCGGTCAGCGTGATCGATCTCGGCGTCGCGCCAGCGTTCGTGAGGAACCTGCCGGGGTTCGGCCCCGTCGCCATGCCGAAGGACGGCGGCCGCCTCGTCGCCTATCTCGACACGCAGCGCATCGACCCGTCGATGTTCGCGAACCCGGCGCAGATCCCCCCCAAGGGCGGCCCCGAGTACCACTTGATGATCATCGATCCGCGCTCGCTCGCCTTCACGCTCACGCCGATCGGCGACGCGCTGCCGCGCTTCGCCCTCTCGCGCGACGGCAAGGGGCTGCTCGTCGACGCGTCGATCAAGGTGAAGACGCGCGCGCGGGCGAAGGTGACCGGCGCGCTCACGCTCGGGCCGAACGGCATCGGCTTCAAGGCCGACGTGTCGATCGGCGTCTTCAACGAGAAGGCGCCGTTCGGGTGGTTCGACCTCGACGCGCGCGCCTTCACCCCCTTCGCGGGGCCGATGGCTGGGCTCGATCGCTTCGTGCAGCTCGCCGACGGGCCGGTGGTCACGCTGATGCGCCGCCAGGACGGCCTCGGAGGCTATCCGTTCACGATCGATATCTCGCGCCACGCGACGGCCAGCATGCCCGTGGGAGCGACCAACTCGGGTCTCCGCGACGTCGGCCTTCTGCTCGGCGACGGCGCGACGGTGATCCTGCGGCTCCGGCTGCCGGCCGACAACAAGGCAGGGAAGCTCTACTCCAAAGAGGCGCTCTGCCTGACCAACGATCTCGGCGGGACGTGCGGCGCCGGGTACATCGAGTACGAGGCGAGCACCCCCTTCGCCGACGCCGATCCAGAGGGGAGCTGCCCGGGCGGCCACGACTGCTGGTAGGCGAGCGCGCACGCGTGCGATCGTCGGCGCCCCAGCAGCACGCGACGCTTGGCGTTCCCGTTCGTTCCGCTCGCCGTGCTCGGCGCCTCTTGCGCGGTGCGCGCTCCGCAGGGCGCCCCCTCGGTGGCCACGGCGCAGCTCCCCTCGCAGGTCGCTGCGCCGATCGCCCGCGCGACGTGGGCGGTGCTGCGCCCGACGGCCGTGCTCCGGGGAGCGCCCCGAGGACGAGTCCGAGACGGGAGCCTGTCCTTAGGACTTACGCGCGCGGCGCGGTGATAGCATCAGGGCATGGCCAAAAGCCGCGTGCTCGGGCGAGCGACCTTCGTCATGGCGCTCGCGCTCTCGCTCGCCGCGGCCCCCGCGTGCGGGAGGTTCATGTTCGCGAGCGGCCCCGATCGCCCCGACGACGACGACCTGCTCGGCCCGCCGCCGCCGCCCGACTACCAGTGCGAGCGCGGAACGCGCGAGGTCGTCGACGAGGATCGCGACGGCCACCCCGATGGCGTCGTGCACAAGGCGGACGGGGAGGTCATCTGCCGCGGCGACGACACCGATCGCAACGGGCGAATCGACCGCTGGCAGAAGCTCGATCACGGTCGCGTCACGAGCGAGGCGCACGACTCCGACGGCGACGGCAAGCTCGAGCCCGCGAAGCCCGCGGGCAGCGCCAAATGATGGTCGCTCACGCCGGCGCGCGCCGCGCGTCTCGCCCCCGCTGACCCGCGCGGAGCATCTCCTCGGCCGCCTTGCGCGTCGTCGCGGTGATCGTAGCGCCGCCCAGCATGCGCGCGATCTCCTCGCCGCGCTCCTTGCCCTTGAGCTTCTTCACCTCGGCGAGCGTGCGCCCGGCCTCCTCGCGCTTCGAGGCGGCGAAATGCACGTCCGCGAACGCCGCGATCTGCGCGAGGTGCGTGATGCACAAGACCTGATGGTGCCGCGCGACGTCGGCGATCTTGCGGCCGATCGCCTCGGCGACGGCGCCGCCGACCCCCGCGTCGACCTCGTCGAAGACGTACAGCCCCGCGGGCGCGTTGCTCGCGAGCACGCGCTTGACCGCGAGCAGCGCGCGCGAGAGCTCGCCGCCCGAGGCGATCTTGCGCAGCGGCTTCGGATCCTCGCCGGGGTTCGGCGCGATCATGATCTCCACCCGATCGAGGCCGCTGCGCGTCAGCCGCGCCCTCCGGCCGTCGTCGAGCGCGACCACCAGGCCGTCCTCGTCGCTCGCCTCGCCGGGCGGCGCCGAGATGGGCGCGACGTCGACGGTGATGCGCGCGCGCCCCATGGCGAGCGACGACAGCTCCTCTGCGATCGCCTCGCCGAGCGCGGCGGCGGCCTCGGTGCGCTGCTTCGACAGCCGGCGCGCGGCCTCGGTCGCGGCGTCGAGCATCGCGCTGCGCTCCTGGTCGAGCGCGTCGAGCGTCGTGTCGGCGGAGTCGAGCGTCGAGAGCTCGCGCGCGAGCTCCTCACGGCGCGCGAGCAGATCCTCGGTCGTGCCGCCGTGCTTCCGCTGCACCTTCTGGAGCTTGAACAGCCGCTCCTCGATCTCCGACAGGCGCGCCGGGTCGGCCTCGACCTCCTCGGCGTAGCGGCCGAGGGCGCGCGCGGCGTCCTGCAGCGCCTCGATCGCGCCGTCGATCGCGGTCACGTGCGCGGCGAGCGACTCGTCGAGCGACGCCGCGAAGCCGATCTCGGACGAGACGCGCCGCAGCCCGTCGAGCAGCGAGGCGTCCCCCTCGTCGAGGCGCTCGACCGCGGCGCGCGTCGCCGAGGCGAGCTTGTCGGCGTGGCGCAGGCGCGCGCGCGTCGCTTCGAGCTCCCGCTCCTCGCCGGGCGTGATCGACAGCTCGTCGATCTCGTGCAGCTGAAAGCGCAGGAAGTCCTCGCGCGCGCGCGCGAGCTCGACCGACCTGCGCACCTCGGCGGCGCGCTTGGCCACGGCGAGCGCGGCGGAGA
>JAJXTK010000346.1 GCA_021783935.1 Myxococcales bacterium
TCCGCGCGCGAGGCGCAGGCCATCGCGGCGATCGCCCAGGCCGACGAGGAGGCGGCGGGCTGGGATCGGAGCGGCCGCGGCGCGAAGGGCCGACGCCGCGCGACGTCGGCGTACGAGGCGGCGTTCCAGGCGTGCAGCGAGGTGCTCGCGGACGATCCGCGCGCCTTCCAGCGGCCGTGGTTCAAGGACTTCTGGGCGCGAAACCACGAGGCGCTCGTGGTGCGGAGCGTCGTGCGCGGGGTGCAAGAGGACCGCGATCGCGATCGTCGCTGGCTCGAGGTGCGCACGGGCGCGCCCGTCCCGTCGGACGAGCAGGCCCGGCTCGAGGCGGCGGTCGAAGCGCTCTACTATCGGCCCGAGGATCGCGCGCGGCTGCTCGGCGATCCGCTCGTGCGGCTGCTCGTCGATCCGGCGCCCGGTCGCTACGACTTCACGATCGTCGCGGCGATGGGGGTCATCACCGAAGGGGCGCGCGGCCACGAGCTCGACAGCGCGTTCGAGCGGCTCGAGCAGCGGCGCGGCGTGCGCACCGTGCGGGCCGACACCGCCACGATGCGCTCGCTCGAGTACAACGCCGCGCGCATCGAGCAAGCCGTGCGCGCGACGAGCGGCCCGTGGGGCTACGTCGGCTACAGCCAGGGGTGCGCCAACGGGCTCTTCGCCGAGAGCAGGCTGCTCGGCGGCACCCCGGAGCAGCAGGCGCTCGCCTCGCGGCTCGTCGCGCGCAACCTCCTGTTCAGCGCGTTCAACGGCTCGGCGCACGGCACCTGCAGCGACGGCAAGTACCTGCAGGCGATCGTCGCGGGGGAGCGCATCCTCAAGCACTACCAGGCGGTCTTGAGCCGACGCGCCGTCGAGATGGGGCTGTCGGCGCTGCGCCTCTCGATGGACTCGCGCGAGGCGGTCGTGGCGCTGCTCGGCAGCTTCTCGCTCTCGCACGACGGGGTCGTGTTCCTGCAGCGGGAGGGGCGCTTTCGCGACGACGTCCCGACCTCGCTCGTGCGCGGCGTCGTCGAGCCCGAGACGCTCCCCGAGGCGCTCGAGTGGCTCTCGAACGTGCTCACCAAGCAGGCCGGCACGCACGAGCACGACACGCAGGTGGTGGCCTCGGAGGCCGTCGGATGGCCGCTGCGCGTGCGCAATGAGGCGGCGGCGTCGCTGGAGCGCTGCGACATGGGGTGCATGGTCCAGCGCACCCACCACTGGTCGCCGCTCGTGAAGGAGACCGAGTTCGTGACGACCGAGCGCGATCGGCGCCTCGCGATCTACGACGTGCCGAAGGACCGGCACGTCGAGCCGTGGGTCGAGGTCAACGCGCGCTTCGGGCGCATTCGCCGGATCGGCTGAGCCCGGCGCCAGCCACGTCGGGGGGCTCAGCTCAGCGATCGGCGCCAAGCTCGTCGCGCGCGAAGCGATCGAGCCGCTCGTGGATCGCGTCGCGCGTGGCGCGGAAGCGCGCGAGCAGCTGCTCGCGCGTGAGCGACGGGTCGTCGCTGGCGGGGTCGGGCATCGCCCAGTGCAGGCGCCGCGCTCGCCCGAGGAACGTCGGGCATACCTCCTCGGCGCAGAGCGTGACGACGGTGTCGACCTCGCTCGGATCGACCTCGTCGACCGACTTCGAGCGGTGCGCCGAGAGGTCGATGCCGATCTCGCGCATCACCTCGATGGCGTACGGGTTGACGCGCGTCGGCGTGCTCCCCGCGCTGCGCACGCGCGCGCGCTCGCCGAACAGGCGCCGCGCTAGCCCCTCGGCCATCTGGCTGCGGGCCGAGTTCGCGACGCAGAGGAAGAGGACGCTGCGAGGGCGAGGAGGGGGACCGCTCATGGGTGGATTCACTCTCCCGTTCGGAACAGGCGACTCTCCGGGGTGTAGCGCCACGCACCTCGTCAGGCCACGCGGCGCGCGATCGCGAACAGGATGGCCGCGAGCAGCGCCGCGAGCGGCAAGGTCGTGACCCACGCGGCGAGGATCCCGAGCACGGGGCGCCACTTGGCCCTCTTCGTCACCACGCCGATGCCGAGCAGCGAGCCGACCGAGACGTGCGTCGTCGAGACGGGCATCCCGAGCTTCGACGCGAAGACGACCAACAGGCCGGTCACGACGTTCGCCGAGAGCCCCTGCCCCGGCGTCATGTCGGTGACCTTGTGCGCCATCGTATCGGCGATGCGGCGCGAGCCGAGGTAGCCGCCGACCGCCATCGCGCCGAGCACGCCGACGATGGCGCCGTTCGGCGAGAGCGCGTGGCCGACGAGCAGCGTCGCGGCGATCTTCGGCGTGTCGTTGAGCGCGCGCGCGAAGCTCACCACGCCGCCGCTCGCGTAGTGCAGGCCGTCGAGCGCCGACTGCGCCCCGACGCCGAGGAGCTTGCCCTCGTAGCGCTCCACGCACTCGCTCGTAGTGCCCATCGTGATCGTCGGCAGCCGACGCAAGGGCGCGCCCCCGCCGCCGACCAGCGCGGCGAGCGCGATCGGCTCGGCGCCCACGCACACGCAGCTCTCCTTGCGCAGGCCGAGGGCCGCCGGCACCCCACGGAGCGCGAGGTACGTGCCGCCGCCAAGGACCAGCGAGACGACCGGGCTGAAGAGGAGCGGCGCGAGGAAGCTCGATCCGAGCTTCGCGAAGCTCACGCCGCCGGCGAGGAGCCCCGCGCCGACCAGCGCGCCGGTGAGGGCGTGGGTCGTCGAGACCGGGAGGCCGAGGCGCGTGGCGAGCAGCACCGTGAGCGCCGCGGCGAGCCCGACCGACAGCGAGAAGCTGCGCAGCACGAAGACTGCGTCGGGCACCAGCCCCTTGCCGCTGAACGCCGCGATCAGCCCCTCTGCGAGGAGCAGCGCCGCGAGCGAGCCGGCCACCTGCGCGAGGGTGGCCCAGCGCAGCGCCCACCGGAACGTCGCGGTACCGCTGCCGTAGAGGGTCGCGACCCCCTTGAAGTTGTCGTTCGCGCCGTTCGCGTACGCCAGGAAGGCGCCGACCACGACCGCAAGCGCCAGCGCGAGCGCAGAAGACATGACGGCTCAGAGCCACGGTGCCGGCGAGGGATTCGCGTGTCGCGTCGAGCGGAGCGGGGGCCGCCTCACGCCGCCGCAACGCCGTGACGGGCGAGCGCCGCGCGCAGCGTGGCCTCGAGGGCGTCGGTGCTGCGTTGCAGGGCGCCGATTTCGGCGCGCGAGACCAAGACGAACGGCGGCGCGTCGCCCAAGCGACCGAGCACGCAAGGGAGCTCGCGGCGCGAGATGCCCCACGCGTCCGGCAGCTCGTCGCGGTGCAGCTCGTCGACCGCGACGCCGAGCCGCGCCTCGCAGGCGCGCCACGCGCGGCGCTTGCCGAGCGGCCCGTGCGTGATCTCGCACAGGGCGCAGTCCTCGCGGCCAACTGCCTTCTTCACGGCGTCGAGCAGCGCCGCGCCGATCCCGCGATCGCCGTCGTAGACGAGGATCAACCGATCGAGTCGGCGGCCGTCGTCGCGCACGGGCGCCTCGGGGACGGCCGCGGCGCGGCGCGGGGCGGTCGAAGGTCGATCGTGCGGCTTCATCCATGCGAGGGAGGGGCCGACCCGCCAAAAGGTTTCGACCCCGCCGTTCGAGCAGGCGAACAAGGCAAGGTCGCGCGCGCGAGGCAAGCTCGTTGCACCAAGCTCACGGGGGGCGACGCATGCTTCGGCCCCAAGTCCGGCCCGCGACGCCTCGCCCGGCCCCATCGCCAGCCGATCCCCCGCGGTGCGGGAGAAGGGAGTCGAGGCCGCGGAGATTCGGACGAGTCTCCCTCCCCCGCACCGAGCGAGGGTCGGGGTGGGGGCTGTCGATGGAGCGGAACAAGGCTCGAAGCTGGGGCAGCAGTGCTAGGACACGGCGCCGAGCTCGATCGTCGCCGCGAGCCCGAAGTGATCGGAGGCGAACGCCCGCGCGAGCGGGCGGCCGTGTCGCATCGACCGCAGCGCGGTGATCCCCTCGATTGGGCGATCGAAGAGGCGCGCGAGCTTGCGGACGCGGAACGGCAGGCCGCGCGCCGGGCGGAAGAAGACGTAGTCGAGCCGCATGCGCGGCAGCTCGGGCTCGTTGTCGTGCGCGAGGGTGTTGCGATCGGGGTGCGGGTCGAAGGTCGCGAGATCCTCGGCGGCGCCGAGGTCCTCGAACCCGGCGAGCGCGCCGCGCAGCGCGACGTACTCGACGCCGTTGCCACCGAGGCCGCACACGTTGAAGTCGCCGCACAGCACGAACGGTCGATCGGGGCTGCCGTGCTGCCGGACGCGGCGCGCGAGCTCGCCGATCTGCTGCAGGCGCACCTTCGAGGCGGCCGCGTCCCACCCCGCCTGCAGGTGCGCGGTGAGCACGTCGATCTCGAGGCCGTCGAGCGCCACGCGCACGTGCATCGTCCCCTTGCGCGCGAGGCGATCCCAGCCGACCTGCGCGCCGCTGAAGCGCTCGATCGTCGGGCTCGACAGGCTCACGCCGCGCGCGGCGACGCCGAGGCCGCTGCCGCGCAGGGTCGCCGAGCGCAGGCTCGGGGCGTTGTCGTCACGCACGCGGCGATCGCCGAGCCGGCCGAAGAACCGCTCCGCGTCGCGGCTGAAGAGCTCCTGCACGCACACGACGTGCGCCTCGGCGAGCGTGCGCGGGAGCTCCTCGTGCAGGAGCCGATCCCCGTACGGCGCGCGGAAGGCCAACGCGTCGATGGCGCTCTGCGCCTGGCCGAAGCAATTCCAAGTACCGACGACGAGCTCCGTCACCTTCGCGTCACCCACGATCACTCTGATGCGGCGGGCCCCTGCTCGCACGCAGCGATGACCGTCGCGTGACGAAGCTTCGCCTGATTGTCACATCGTCACGCCGCGTCGAGGTAGCGGCGCTCGATGTGGCGTCGGAAGACCTGCGGGTCGAGCGGCGCGCCGGTCGCGCGACGCACGATCTCGCCCGGCGGGATCGAGGCGCCGAGGCCGTGGACGTGCTGCCCGAGCCAGCCGAGGAGCGGCCGTGCGTCGCCGCGCGCGAGCCCGCGCGGGATGTCCGGCTCCGCCTTCACGGCCGACGCGTACAGCTGGGCGGCCGTGAGCGCGCCGAGGGTGTACGTCGGGAAATACCCGAACAGGCCGCTCGGCCAGTGGATGTCCTGCAGGCAGCCGTCGCGATCGTCGGGCGGCCTGACGCCGAGCAGCCGCTGCATGCCGTCGGCGAAGGCGCCCGGCAGCTCGCGAAGCCTCAGCTCGCCGCCGATCATGGCGCGCTCGAGGCGGTAGCGCAGCACGACGTGCAGGGGATAGGTCACCTCGTCGGCGTCGATGCGAATGAGGCTCCGCTCGACGCGCTGAACGCGCTGAAGGAGCGCCGCCGCGCTCCACGCGGGCCCCTCGCCGCCGAAGGTCTCGCGCGCCACCCCGGCGAGCCAACCGACGAACTCGGGCGAGCGCGTGGCCTGCATCTCGAACAAGAGCGACTGGCTCTCGTGGGTGCTCATGCCGCGCGCCTGCCCGACCGGCTGCTTGCGCCAGCGCGCCGGCAGGCCGCGCTCGTACATCGCGTGGCCGGTCTCGTGGATGACGCCGAAGAGGCCGTTGGTGAAGTCGCTCTCGTCCCAGCGGGTGGTGATGCGCACGTCCTCGGGCACGCCGACGCAGAACGGGTGCGCGCTCAGATCGAGGCGACCGTGCTCGAAATCGAAGCCGAGCGCCCGCATGACCCGCTCGGCGAGCGCGCGCTGGCGATCGGCGGCGAACGGCCCCATCGGCGGCTCGATGCGGACCGCGCGGCCCTGCGACTCGATCACGCGATCGACCAGGCGCGGCTGGAAGTCCTCGATCTGGGCGAAGACGCGGTCGATATCCTCGGCGCGCCCGCCGGGCTCCCACTCGTCGACGAGCGCGTCGTAGGGGGTCACGCCGAGCGCCTCGGACTTCGCGGCGGCGACCTCGCGCGTGAGCTTGAGCACCTCCTCGAAGAGCGGTAGGAGCCCCGCGAAATCGTTCTTCCGGCGCGCGGTGCGCCATCGCATCTCGCACGCCGAGCTCGCCTGCGACCGCGCCTCGACGAGCGCCGCCGGCACGGCCGTGGCGTGCACGCGCTCGCGGCGCATCTCGCGCAGGTTCGCCTGCTCCCACGGGTCGAGGTCGGCGGCCTCGCTCGCGCGACCGAACAGCTCCCCGAGCGCCGGGTCGGTGAGCAGCTCGTGGCGCACCACCCGCAGCGTCGCGAGCTGATCGGCGCGCGCGTCGGCCCCGCCCTCGGGCATGCACGTCGCCGCGTCCCACTCCAGAAAGGTAGCGGCGTCGCGCACGAGGTTCATGCGCGCGAAGCGACGCTCGAGGTCTTGGTAGGCTCGTCTCGGGGTGAGGGGCGCGTTCGACATGGGGCGAACGGTAGCGCAGATCACCTGCGAAATTGGGCCTCGACCGGCGCTTCCGTGCTCGAGCACAAGGCCGCCCCCGAGCGTTGGCTCGACCCGTACATGCACCCACGCCCCCCCCGTTTGCGACAGATTCGCCGTGCGCCGTGCACCGCCTTACACTGGCGAGGATGACGACGCCGGGCGATCGCCCGCTGACGACGCTCTTCCGCCTCGGCGGTCGTGGCGTGCCGACCGAGCTCGCCCTGGCGACGCCGGCTGGACGCGCGCCGACCACGGTGGTCGTCGAGCGCCTGCACCTCTCGCCGACGGAGCGCAAGGCGCGCCGCGCGTTGATCGAGCTGTCGCACCCGAACGTCGGCGCGATCGAGGAGCTCGTCGAGGAGGGAAAGACGACGCTGCTGGTGAGCGCGTACGTCGAAGGGCAGAGCCTCGAGGCGCTGCGCTCCGCCGCGCCGAACGGCAAGCTGCCGCTCGAGGTCGAGCTGGCGATCGCGCTGCAGACGCTGGAAGGGCTCGGCGCGCTGCACGCGCTCGCCGCGAGGGACCCGTCGGCCGCGCGCCTCCACGGGCAGCTCGATCCGCGCAACGTCATCGTCGAGCCGAGCGGGCGCG
>JAJXTK010000347.1 GCA_021783935.1 Myxococcales bacterium
CGATCCACCGCCGCGAGCGAATGCCTCCACGCCGCCCTGCGCAGCCACCACGCGCTCGTCGTGGCGCGGGCCGCGAGCCTGATCAGGCAGCACGGCATCGGCGGCTTCGACGCGGACCTCGCCGACTCGTTCGAGCGCTTCCTTCGCGATCCGGCGAAGACCGACCCGAGCTGTCACGCGAAGCTGGCCGCGATCGAAGCGCTCGACTACTCCGAGTCGACGGACGCCGAGCCGTTCCTGAAGGCGACCCGTCACGTGCAGAAGGAGCGCGCGTGGGGACCGCCCGTCGACACGGCGGCCGGTGTGCGGGCGCGCGGCGTGCTCGCGCTCGCCCGGATCGGCTATGAGCAGCTCGATCTCGTCGCCGCCGAGGCGCTCGCCGATCCCGAGTCGCCGGTGCGGCAGGCCGCGCTCGAGGCGCTCGCGCACCGCGGCTCCGCGGCCGGCGCCGGACTCGCGTTGCTGAAGCTGCGCGTCGGCGACGAGGACCCGCTCGTCACGCTGGCCGCGATGAGCACGCTGTTGTCGGTGGCGCCGGAATGGGGTCTCGGCACGCTCCGGCCGCTGCTCGACGGCACCGACGAGCAGCGCCGCGAGATCGCCGCGATGGCGCTCGGCCAGTCGCGCAACGAGGGCGCCCTCGCGATGCTCCTCGAGGCGCTGGAGAGGTGCGTGCGTGCCGCCGAGCGCGTGGTCCTCCTGCGGGCGATCGCGATCCACCGGAGCGAGCCCGCGCTCGGTGCGATCCTGAAGGTCATCGCCGAGGGCAATGCCGCCGACGCGGAGGCGGCGATCGAGGCGCTCGCCGTACGGCGCTTCGAGCCCGCGGTCGTCGAGCAGGTGCGCGCGGCGGCGCGGCGCAACGAGTCGGACCTCGACGCGATCGTGGCAGAGGCGTTCGCCGCGACGGAGGATCGCTGATCGGCGTCGCCTGATTCAGGGAGCGGAGCGTCACAGCCCCGCGGGGAAGGTGAACGGCTGCGCCGGCACGGCCGGCGTCCCCACGTCGAGCTGGATCACGTTCTGCGCGTCGAGCGGAATGGTCGTGGGATCGCCGCCGAAGGGCTGGCCATTCAGGAAGGCCGTCACCGCGCCCTGCGCCGGGCCCACCGTCGTCGCCGATAGCGGCAGGCCCCAGAGGTCGAAGAACTCGCCGAGCGTGAACGTGCGCGGCACCGGCGACTCGATGTGGATCACGCCGCTGTCGTCGTGCGTGTGGAGCCACGAGAAGCAGGAGCCGCTCACCACCTCTCCGTTTTCGTAGACGAGCGGCGCTCCGATGCCGATGCCGCCGGGGATCAGCCTCGCCGCGCCCTCGACGTAGACGGCGAGGTGCGCGTGGATGTGGAAGAGGAGCTGCTCGCTGTTGTCGCAGGTGATGCCGTCGACCGGTCCGGCCTGCGCCGCGTCGCCGGGCGGAGCGAGCGTCGGCGTCGAGGTCGCCGCGTCGGGCGGCGCGCTCGGCAGGGGCGCCCCGCACCCGATCATGGCGCCGACCAAGATCGTGCCCAGCAGCCGCGTCATCGCTTCTCGTCTCCGCATCGCGCGGAGTCTACCCGCTGCCGGCGAGGACGACCGATGCGATCGCTATGGGACGGTCACGCCGGTCGCCTGGGGATCGAGCAGGCTGCCCAGGTTGTTGACGACGGCGTCGCGCCCGCCGAGCTGCCCGGTCGCCCCATTGAGCCAGTTCCACTCGATGAAGCGCACGACCGACGAGTGCTCGAGTTGCACGTGCGAGACGAAGTTGGTCTTCGCGAACGGGCCGAGCGCGAGGAGCGGCACGCGGGGGCCGTACGATTGGCCGTCGACCGGGCTGGCGGACGGCGGACTCACGTGGTCGAAATAGCCCCCCGATTCGTCGAACGTAACGAGGAGCAGCGTCGACGAGGCGGCGGGAGACGAATTGACCGCGTCTCGGACCCGACCGACGAAGTCGGTGCCGGCCGAGATCGTGATTCCATAACCGGGATGCTCGCTATGGTAGGTGAGGCCGCGGACGAATACGACGCTCGGCAGGGTGCCGCTCGACAGGTCGGTAAAGAGCTGTCCGAGGTCCCGCATCACAACCGGGTTGTCGACGGTGGAGCCGAAGAATGCCGGCGCGACGGAGGCCGGGTCGTAGATACAGGGATTGAGCCCCTGCACCGGTATCGGGCAATCGGACGGCGCGGCAGAGCAGCCGTCGGCGGCAGTCTTGGCGGCCGCATAGCCTTCGGCGTACCAGGCCCAGCTCACGCCGGCACGATTGAGCAGGTCGCCCATGCTCGGGTTGCTGAACAGCGTGACCGTCCTGCCCACGTTGTTGAGCGGGCACTTCGCGCCGATGGCGTTCGGCTCGACGCTGTTGTCGACGAACAGGAAGCGCGCCGAGCCGAAGTAGACCAGGTTGGAGGCCGACTGACCGGTGACCGGTTGGAAGTAGCGATCGGCGAGCGCGCCGCCCGACGCCCACTGCCGATACGGCGCCACCTGGGACGACGCATAGGCGAAGTTGGCGGGATTGCCGCAGGTGAGCAGCGGGGTGGCCGTCACGTAGGAGTCCATCTTGCCGCCATTGATCTCGGAGGTCTCGCAGCTCTGCGTGTGGTTCGGATCGAATGCGGCATTGGTCGTGTTGTCGAGGCCGATCGGAGGCAAATCGCTCCCCGGATTGGAGCCGGGCGCCGCCTCGCAGCAGGCCGGACCCAGGTTGCACGTGGGATTCGAGCCGGTGGGCGCGGTGCAGAACGTACCGAAGTAGCTGTCGAAGGAATGGTTCTCCTGCACGACGACCACCAGGTGCTTGATGGCGCTCATCGCGACGGGCTCGCTCCCGTCGCGCGACGGGACCGCGCCGTCTTCGGCCGCACCCGAATCGATCTGCGTCGCGAGGTCGACCGGAATTGCGCCGGAGTCGCCGGAGCCACCGTCGCCGGTGCACCCGCAGGTCAGTGAGGTCGCGACGGCAATTGAACGAATCAATCTCACAGGTCCCTCCTGTCCCCGCCCCGATTGGTTGTGGGTGCGAGCGAAGGTCCGTGTCAATGAGCGGTGGTGACGCGGGCGGCCCGGCGCTCGCTCCGCCCAGCGCCGCGCGCTATCGTGAGGTCACCGCGCTACCTGACCTTCAGCACGACGAAGTACTGGTAGGGCAGGAACGTCGGCTCGGCGACGACGGCGAGGCCGGCCGCCTGCGCGCGCGCCACGAACTCCTCGCGCGCGACACGGTGCTCGACGGGCGGGCCGACGGGCGTCTCGCGCTTGTGGAAGTCGATGTTCGCGATGCGCCCACCCGGCTTGAGGGCGCGCACGAGCCGCGCGAGGGTGGCCTTGCCGTCGGGGAGGTGATGGAACGTGTCGACGATGAGGATCACGTCGCACGAGCCCGGCGGGAGCAGCGCGTCGTCGGGCAGCGCCAGCACGGGCGTGACGTTGCGCGCCTGCGCGCGCGCGATCCGGTCGCGCAGGACGTCGAGGATCTTCGGCTCGACGTCGACGGCGAAGACGTGCCCGCGCTCGCCGACGAGCTTCGCCATCCGGAGCGCGAAGAAGCCGGGGCCGGCGCCGATGTCGCACGCGGTCTGTCCCGGCCCGAGCCCGATCGCCTTGAGCACCTCGTCCGGCTTCTGCCACTCGACGCGCGAGGGCTCCTCCAACTTCGCGATGTAGGCGTCGAGGTCTTCGGGATTGCCGTTGTGACCGTGGCCGGCGTGTCCGTGCCCGCCGTCGGCGTGAGCGGAGTGGTGTCCCATGATCAACCCGATGGTGACGAGAAGCGCTCGTGTGCGCACGACGTCTGTCTACCACACCTGGCGCTTCAAGCGTCGAGATCGCAGGCGCCGGCCGGCGAGGCGCGGCGGACCAGGCGGTGGCGGGGGATGACGTTGCCCGCCGGGCGCTGGTCGCCGAGGCCGGCGAACAGCTTCGCCGCGTCGGCGCCCTCGCGCCGCGCGAAGCGGGCGTGCGTCTCGAAGGCGAAGTTGTCGAGCACCTCGGGATCGATCGGGTCGCCGTTGAGCGCCAGCGTCAGCGACAGCAGCCCCTCGCGCTGCGCGACGTGGAACAGCTGCGACTCGGCGATCTTCGTCGGCATGCACTCGTGCGGGCCGACGCTGATCACGGCGTCGATCTTCCCCTCGCGCCATTCGTGCACCGGGCCACCGAGGGTGAGCACCGCCTCGCCGACGAGCGCCTCGCGGAGGTAGCCGCTGGCGGCGTCGAGCGACTCGGCGGCGGTGGTGCGGTGGCCCCAGCCCAGCTCGCGCGCGACGATCGCGCTCGTGCGCTCCTGGATGCGGCTCTGCACCAGCGACGAGATCCGCTCGCCGAGCTTGCCTCGCTTGCCCTCGCGGTAGTTCGCGAGGTCGGTGTACTCGAGCCACTCGGTGAAGGGCGCGAAGCGCACGCGCAGCCCGCGGCGCTCGAGCTTGTCGACGACGAAGTCGTTCGCGAAGTCGTCGCAGCGGGCGTAGATCTCGCCGACCAGGAGCACCGTCGGCAGCGCGCGCTCACGCTTCTGCGCCGCGAAGGCGCGCCCCGCGCGGCCGAGCAGCTCGGCGACCCCGAACAGCCGGCCGGTCCCCACCTCCCACAGCGCTCCCGCCGTCGAGAGGTCGCCCGAACCCGCGGCCTCGATGAGCCGATCCAGCTCGCCCTTGAAGCCGCGGTAGAGCGACTGCGCGGCGCCCGGCGTGCGCTCGACCGGCCGCACGTCGTAGAGCATGTCGAGGAGCAGGTCGGCGCCCATGAAGCCCGAGAAGACGAGCGCCGAGAAGCCCGCCGGGATGCCGTCGAAGTAGCCGCTCGACGACGGCGACCACACCCGCACGCGGTCCTGCCACCCGAGCCGCTCGAGGGTGATCTTGTGCAGCAGGTTGTAGACGCCGAAGCGGCACGGCCCCTCGGCGGTGGGCATGAACAGGGCGAAGCGCTCGGTGGTGTCGCGCGCCGGCTCGATCCGCTCGAGGAGCGAGCCGAGCGTGATCGTCATCGGCACGCACTCCTTGCCCGAGGTGTGGCGGCGCCCGAGGCGCAGCGTCTCGCGCGTCGGCATCGGAAGGCTCTCGGCGGCGATGCCCACGCCGCGGAAGGCCGCCGCCAGCGTCTCGGCGCCCGGCCCCATCCGCGGCAGCAGGATCCGCTCGCCGCGCTCGCGGATGTCGGGGAGCGCGGCGCGCCGGCTCGCCGTCGCCGCCAGCGAGCGCGGACGCCGCGCGACGCCCTGCGCGAGGTCTTCGCGCACGCAGTGCAGGAACGCCTCGACGCGCGTGCGCGTCCCCGCGTCGCCGGAGTGGCCGTCGGTCTCGACGACGGCGAACGGCTTGCCCTCCATGATCCAGGCGTAGAAGTGGAGGTTGAAGCTGTCGGGGCCGCACGAGTAGTTCGAGCAGTAGAGCGCGTAGACGCCCTTGTCGCGACGCGCCTGGTGGGCGGCGCGCAGGATGCGCTGCGACCAGCCCCAGAAGAGATCGTCGAACACCGGCACGCCCGACTCGACGGGGTAGCAGTCGATCGGGATCGCCACGGCGCCCTGCTCGCGCAGGATCGCCGGCACGTTGGAGTTCAGCACCTGGTTGTAGATGGTGTAGCTGCGGCCGAGGACGACGACCGGGATCAGCTCGCGCTCGGCGCAGAACGCGAGCGCGCGCTGACCGAACTCGAGGCACTTGCCGTCGAACTCCGCCTGCGCGGCGAGGGCGGCGCGGTGCGCGACGAGGTGGCGCCCGTCGATCGCGCCCAGCTCGAGGGCGAGGCGCGCGCAGCTCGCCAGCGTCTCGGGCGAGGCGAGGCCGCGCCCGACGTCGATCACCGGCGCGACGATCTTCGCCCGCGTCGTCCCCTCGAGGTCCTTGGCGAGCACGTCGGCCGAGCCCTGCACCACCGGACAGGTGACCGAGTTCGGCTCGTCGCCGACGGGCGGCAGCTCGCGCAGCATCGGCAGGAAGAGGAAGTCGGCGTCGCCGTCGGCCATCGTCGTGGCGAGGCCGTGGTACTGCTGCATCGGCGCGCAGAAGGGGACGTTCGCGCGCTCGATGCCGCGCTTGAGGATCGACTGGTCCGCGCCGGTCGTCACGGCGAGGTCGAAGCCCAGCTCGTGCAGGAAGGTGGCGAAGAAGGGGAACAGCCCCTTCAGCGCGAACTCGTCGGTGAGCGCGATGACGGGTCGGCCGCGCCGCACGCTCAGGCGCTCGCGCAGCGCCGCCGCGAGCTCCTCGCGCTCGCGGAACGGATCGGGCGAGAGGTCGGGGAGCTTCTGCCGCCGCGTCCCCTTGTCCCACAGCGAGCAGCCGCCGCCCCAGGTGAAGCGCTTGCGCTGGGCGCCTTTCGAACCGGGCATCGCCGTCGGGACGTCGACTCCCGCTCGCTCCGCTCGCTGCGGCGCCGGCGAGGCACCTCGGCTCGCTTCGCTCACCTCGCCGATGACGGTGGAGAGGCGATCGATGCGGCACTTGTTGCCGGCGCCGCCGCAGCCGACGTTCGAGTCGCAGATGAAGGTGTCCTTGCGCTCCACGCGCGCGGCGAGGAAGCGCGCCGGGTCGATGGCGTCGCGCGCGGCCTCGCCGATCGCCTTGCGCGCGAGCAGCGCGATCCCCATCGCGCCGACGGTGCCGGGGTTGGGCGGCACGATGACCCGGCTGCCGGTCTGGCGCGCCACCGCCGCGGCGAGGGCGTCGGCGGCGAACGGCATGCCCTGACAGAATATGACACTGCCGACGGAGCGGCTGCCCTTCACGCGGTTGAGGTAGTTCTGGATGATCGAATCGTAGATCCCCGACACGATGCGCCGCTCGTTCACGCCGGCCGCCACCGCCTCGTCGATGATCTCCGCCATGAACACCGAGCAGTGCTGGCCGAGCGAGACGCCCTCGTCGGCGGCGAGCGCCTCGGCGCCGAGCTGCACGACGTCGGTGATGCCGGCGAACTTCTTGCCCTGCTCCTCGATGAACGAGCCGGTGCCCGCCGAGC
>JAJXTK010000348.1 GCA_021783935.1 Myxococcales bacterium
GCGCGGCCCCGGCCCGGCGCGCGCGCACGTAGGCGACCGGCCCGAGCCACGCCAGGTCGACGCGCCCCTCTGCGAGGGCGTCGACGAGCCGCGCGTAGCTCTCGACGGCGAGCACGCGCACCTCGTCTTGAGCGCGCATGATGGCGCGCACGGCCTCGAGCGGCTCGGCCTCGAGCGCGTCGAGCACCAGCCCGAAGCGCACGCGCCCGCGCCGCGGCCCGCGCGTGACGGCCGGCGCGGCGGCCGGCTCGATCGCCCGATCGAGCGTGCCCGGCGACCAGCGCAGGTGCTCGATTGCCGGCGGCGCGTCGCCCGGCGGCGGCGCGCTCGAGCGGCCATGGGCGAGGTCCGCGATCTCTCCCGGCTCGCGGCGCGCGTACGCGTCCGTCGCGCGCAGCGCGTGGACCGCCTGGGTCATGCTCGTGTAGCCGCCCGCGTGCCCTGCCGACTGCGCGCGGGTGACGACCCGCGCGAGATCGCTCGGCACCCCGATCGCGGCAGGATCGCCGCGCCCCGTAAGCAACGTACCCAGCAGGTCGCCGAGCGCGCGCACGTCGTCGTGCACCGAGGGCTCCTCGACCGAACGGTCGTCGATCGGCGCGTGCAGCCCGAAGTCGATGAGCTTCGTGATCGTGGCGCCCGCGCGCCGCGCGAAGAACACGCTGCAGACGTCGACCCCGCCGTGCACGAGGCCGAGCTGGTGCGCGGCCTCGAGCGCCTCGGCGATGGGCACCGCGATCGCGACCGCCTCGCTCGGCGAGAGCCTGCCCTCAGGGCGCTCCGCGAGCACGCTCTCGAGCGCGGTGCCGAGCAGCAGCTCCTGCACGACGAACAGCGCGCCGGTGCGCGCGTCCCTGCCGAGATCGAACACGTCGACGACGTTCGGGTGCGAGAGGCGCGCGCCCGCCCGCGCCCGGCGCACGAAGCGGCGCACGCTGGCCTGCGAGCGCTGCGACCCGACCTCCAGGACGCGCACGGCGACGCGACGGAGCGTCTGCGCGTTCTCTGCCTCGAAGCTCGCGAGGCCGCAGCGCTGCGGGAGCCGTCGAAGCAGGCGCAGCTTGTCGCCCAGCATCGCGCCGATCCACGGATCGCTCGCCGTCGCGCCGACCAGCTCGCCCGCTTGCCCCGGCGCCTCTTGCCCCCGCCCCGCTTGTTCGGAAGACGCGTCGTGCATGACGATCGTTCTCCTTGGGAGCTGATCGGGCGCTCGGTCCGCGCCCCGACATCTCGAGTCTCAGCATGCGCTCGGCAACGCGTCGCGTCAACCCGCTGAGAAGTCGAATTTCATAGAAAATATGGGCATTCGCGCCTCTGCGTCCGCCCCGAATTGAATGCACGTTCAGTGCCCGCGCCCCCTCGAGGCTACGGCGCGGGCGATCACGACGGCGAGTCCTCAGCCTGCGAAGCGCGCCCGAAGCTCCCGCTTGAGCACCTTGCCCGTGTTGTTGCGCGGAAGCTCGTCGATCACCTCCCACTGCTTCGGCACCTTGACCGAGGCGAGCTGCCGGCGCGCGAAGCGCTCGACCTCCGCGGGGTCGAACCCGCCGCGCGGCACGACGACCGCCACGAGCCGCTCGCCCCACTCGGCGTCGGGCACGCCGATCACGGCGACCTCGCGCACCGCGGGGTGGTGCGCGACGACCTCCTCGATCTCGACCGGGTAGAGGTTCACGCCGCCCGAGATGACCATGTCGCGCTCGCGACCCGACACCCAGAGGTAGCCGTCGTCGTCGAGGCGGCCGAGGTCTTCGACCGTGATCCACGCGCCGCGCCGCCCCTTGGCGGAGGCCTCGGCGTCGCCGAGGTAGCCGTCCATCGTCTGCTCGTTGCGCACGTAGATGAGGCCCGTGCCGCCGGTGGGCACCGCGCGCCCGTCGGCGTCGAGGATCGCGATCTGCTGGCCCCCGAGCGCGCGCCCCACGCTGCCTGGGCGCGCGAGCATCTCGGTGCCGTCGATGAGCGTGACCCACCCGAGCTCGGTCGCGCCGTAGAAGTCGTGCACCGCGGGGGCGCCGAACTGCCCGATGGCCGCGCGCCGGAGCGCCTCGGGGAATTCGGCCGCGCCCGACACGAGCCCGCGCAGCTCCGGCGTGCGCAGGCGCGCGCGCTGCTCCGCCGGCAGCTCGAGCACGCGGCGGATCATCGTCGGCACCATGAAGACGCTGTGGATGCGCTCGCGCGACAGCGCCTCGAGCGCGCGCTCGGGCTCGAAGTGCGGGTGCAGGTGGATCGTCGCGCCGAGCGCCGCGTGGATCATCGCGAACGCCTGCGCGCCGGAGTGGTAGAGCGGCGTGACGATCAGGTGCCGATCGGCCACGCAAAAGGGGAGCCGCTCGAGCACGCGCGCCCCCTCCATGACGCCGAAGCGCCCGAAATCGCGCACGGCCCCCTTCGGCTTGCCGGTGGTGCCCGAGGTGTAGACGACCGACTCGCTCTCGATGGCGCGCCGCTCGCGCGCGGGCATCGCCGACGAGCGCGCGCGCGCGAGCAGGTCCTCGTAGGCCGTCGCGCCCGCCTCGCGCCTTCGCGGGCCCACCGCGACGAGCGTGAGCGAGAGCTCGGGGTGCGCGCGCGAGAGCTCGGCCGCCGCGTCGAGCGAGGCGTCCGAGACGAGCAGCACGCGCGCGCCGCTGTGCCGCGCCAGATACTCGAGCTCCGCGGACTTCGAGCGGTAGCTCGCGTGGACGGCGCGCGCGCCGAGGCGCATGAGCGCGAACCACGCGACGAGGTACTCGCCGCAATTCTCCGCGCACAAGGCGACGGCGGTGCCGCGCCGCACCCCGAGCTCGTCGTGCAGGGCGTGGGCGAGCCGGTTGATCTCGGCGTCGAGCTCCGCGTAGCTGCGCACGCGCTCGCCGTCGACGAGCGCCGCGCGCGTCGGCGCCTCGAGCGCGTGGAGCGCGTGGACCGTGCGCACGCCGAGGCCGTGCCGGAGCGCGAGCCTCGCCACCGCCGGCGTCGCCGACACGCGCAGCTCCGAGAGCGCGTCGAGGCCGATCGCCACGCGCAGCAGGCGCGCGAAGCGGCGCGGCGCGGGATCGACGCGCTCACGGAACGCCGCGGCCTCGACGAGGGCGCGGGCGCGGTGGAGGGTGCTCCGAATCTGGGATCGAACGGCCACGCGCGATCGTGCTTTCGGCGGCGTCGCGCGCGCAAGGGGCGAGGCCCGGCTCGCGCAACGGGAGGGCGGCCGCCAGCTCTTCGACGCTGGTGCGTGCGGGCTACGCGTCGATCGGCGGCGGTCGCATCGACTTCGCGACCGCGTCCTTGAGCGCATCGCGGACCGCGCGCAGCTCGGCGATCGATTCGGTGTCGGCGCCGGCTTCCGCGGCGCGGTTGACGGCCTTGTCGAGCCGCTCGAGCTCCGCGCGCTGACGCGCCTTGAGCTTCTCGACCATGTCCGAGAAGTCGCCGAAGAAGCCCTGGAGCTCGTCCCCCTTTCGCAGCGCGCGATAGGGGGTGAACTGCCCCTCGCCGACCTCGCGGAAGAGCTTGCGCATGCGGTGGATTGGCCCCGCGACCCTGTGCGTGAAGAAGATGCCGGCGAAGCCGACCAGGACGACGAGCAGCAGGATGCCCCCGCCGACGCTGTAGAGAAGCCCCTTGCGCGCGCGCTCCAAGAGATCGCGCTGCTTGGCGAGGGCGTCGGAGTGCGCCTTCACGGCGTCTGCCTGCTTCTTGATCTTGTCGGTCTCGACGGCGTTCGCCGCCTTGAGCTGCTCGACCTGCTTGGGGTCGTTGCCGAAGCGGAGCAGCGACTCCATCTCGAGGCGCTTGTTCAGCAGCTCGGACTGCTGAATGGCCTCGGTCTCCGCGGCGTTGGCGGTCTGCCCGATCTCGACCGCGTCGCGGCCGACGGCGACCGCCTCGCCGGTGGTCTCGTAGAGCAGCAAGCCGAGCGGCGCGCCCACCAGGACGGTGAGGCCGACGATGAGCGCCGTGGCCTTGAGCTGGAAGGGGCGATCGACGAGGTAGTTCGAACGGCGTTGTGACCCCACGCAGACCTCCTCCGGGCGAGCTCGCCGGGGCGAGCGACCGACTGCTGGGGATCAGCGTATCGCCAAGATCGAGCCCCGATCCCTTGCTTTGCGCAGACGGTCAGGAATCCCGAGACCGAGCGACGTGATGGCCGACGCCGTCTCGGTCGAGGCCGGTAGTCGATCAAACACAGGCGATGTTCACCATGATTCTCTTGGTTGCCGACGCGCTGCGTTGAAGACGCCTCGCGTCGGTCGCCGCCGACGGCTGGCGGCGGTTCACTATTTGAACGAGTAAAGATTTCGAACGGAGGCGACCGTTCGGAAATTGAACCGATCCGCGCCCGTCCAAGGATGAGTTTCGAAAATATATCGTGATTAGCGCTTCATCATGACCGGCACCCCGAGGGAGCTCTGCTGGCTCGCCCGATGCTGAGCCCGTCCTCCACAAGCCGGAGCCGATGGAGGATCGCATGCGGAGCCTGACCCAGACCCTGACCTCGCTCGCAGTGATGGGTGGCGTGCTGATGGGTGCAAGCGTCGCGTACGCCGATTCCAGCAGCTGGACCTTCACCCGGAAGTATTCGACGGAATCCGCGACGACGAACTACTCGACAAAGTCGCTGACCGTGTCGGCGGGCCAGCTCATCAAGGTCAGCACCGTCACTTCCGGCACCTGTTCGTTCGGCGGCGGGACTTCGACCTACGACACCTACCTGCGCCTGGTCGACTCGTCGGGGAACGAGGTCGCGCACAACGACGACGCGAAGAACAACGCGCCCGACTGCTCTGGACTTCAGTCGTTCCTCACCTACCGCGTGCCGACGTCGGGCACCTACACGATCCGGGCGGGGTGCTATGGAAGCACCGCTCCGTGTGAAGCCACGGTGGCGTGGGCCACGGGCCTGACCGGCGTCGTCTTCGTGCACGGCACCGGCGATCAGCTCGGCGCGCTGGACTGCGGCGCCAACAAGCGAGACTCCGGCACCGGCGCGCGCACCTCGACCTCCGACGTCTTCAACTGCGCCGTCCCGAGCGCCTATACCGGCTACTGGACCCAGGCCGAGGTCGACGCCGTCCGCGGCGGTCGCCCGTACCTCGTCACCGGCCAGCACGGCGGCACGGCGACGCCTTGGAACAACCCGAGCCCGTACAAGGGGACGGCCGGCGAGACGGGGGCGGCCTACGAGATCGCCAATCAGATCGATCGCTTCCTGCGCGGCGCCGACGGCGTCGCTGGCACGGCGGACGACATCAACGACATCGTCATCGTGACGCACTCCGGCGGCTCGAACCAGGTCCGCTACATCTTGCAGCACCCGACGATCAACTCCGCCTTCAGCAACGCGAAGGCAGCGGCCCGCAAGGTGATCACCGTCGCCGCCCCCTCGATGGGGACCTACCTGGCCGACCGGGTGTTCGCGAACGACGGCTCGCTGCTCACGCTCGCGGGCTCGGCCCTCGCGGGAATGATGGGGTTCAAGGACGACGGCACCTACTTCATCCAGACGTCGAGCATGGCCTCGGCCAACGCCGACTCGGCGAAGTTCGTGAACATGAGCGCGTCGCAGAACGGCGTCCCCTTCTACAACACCGGCGGGCTCGCGGCGGCGGCGACCTGCAAGGGCGTCACCCTCTTCGGCGCGTGCATCGGCGTGATGTGGAGTTCGCTCGGCTCCTCGTACTGCGACTCCGCGGCGATGAGCACCGGCCTGAGCGCTTTGCACAACGTCTTCCTCTACAAGAACGACCAGGGCACGGCGCGTAACAACTGCTCGGACGGCTTCATCTCCTGCATGTCCGCGCAGGCGATCGGCACGCAGTTCGGCTACAGCCTCAACCAGGATCACAACCAGAGCCGCCGCAGGTGCAACGGCGAGGACTCGAGGATCTCCTCGCAGGTCGGCAACGTGTTCAGCGGCTTCGAGAACACGGCCTACTCCGCCTCGGACGTGCCGGTCGCGCAGTGGGACGCGTGCGGCTTCAGCGTGCCCGCGAGCGTCTATTATGGCTCGAGCCTGATCGGCTACACGCCCGGCTGCACCAAGTCGATGCTCGGCGATGGCAAGTGCGACTGGGACTGCGTTGCCACCTACGGCCACGACGCGCAGCCGACGTGGAACGCAAACGGCACCGCGCAGCCGGGGACCTGGGGGCAGGACGACTGCGTCGACGTGCCCGTCGACACCACGGCGTACCCGAGCGGCAGCGGCAACACGGCCTCGAACGACCCGTGGAACGATGGGCAGGGCTACACGCTCGACGGCTCCAACTCGTCGATGACAGCCTTCGACGGAAGGACGAAGGCGGGGCTGGGCGACAACACCGTGTGGTTCACGGATCCGCTGGCGGGCACCTCCTCGGCGCTCGGCCAATGCCCGCAGAGCTGGATCGGCGACGGGTACTGCGACGAGTGCGTGTTGGCGCTGTACGGGAATGACGGCAACGACTGCCTGCCCGGGCACATCGCGCACTGCGGCGGCATCATCGCCCAGTCTCCTGCCTACTCGACGACGTCGAATCCCCTCTACAACGAGGGTGACCCCACGACGAACGGCACGACCTGGTACTTCTGGGACACGCTGTCGAACGCGGGCGTAGGCAACGGCCGTTGCGACATCGGCGAGTGCACGCGCAACAAGTCGACGCCCTGCGTGGCCGACTCCGACTGCTCGACGGGCACGTGCTCGGACGGTTACTGCAGCAGCTCCGCGAGCACCTGCAACGTCGACGCGGACTGCCTCACCGGCAGCTGCGTGAACGGCGGTTGCACGACCTCCGGGAGCGATTGCTCGGCCACCAATTCGTCGGGCGTCACCTACAGCCTCTGTCGTTGAGCAGGGACCCTCGAGGGAGAGAAAGCACATTTAGACCGCGAGGCGGCTGGCCACCTCGCTCAGGACCGTCCTCGCGTCGGCCTGCTCCAACACGCGCCCGGT
>JAJXTK010000006.1 GCA_021783935.1 Myxococcales bacterium
AGCTCCCTCGCGCGCGGATCGTCGACGGGCCCCTCCTTCTGCGCGTCGGGCTCCTTGATCAGCCCTTGCAGCGCGTCGAAGTGCGCGGGGCGCGTCGCGTCGAGCAGCCGGATCGCGTGCGCGCGCACCTCCGAGTCCCCCTCGTTCGAAAAGCGCACCAGCGCGAGCTCCCCCTCGGGCGAGCCGGCCAGCATCAGCGCGCTCGCGGCCTCGACCGCGGCGTGACCGTGCTCGTTGCCGACGACGGCGAGCAGCTCGCGCTCCCCCCCGACGGGGAAGAGCGCGGGCGAGCCCCACGCGCGCGCGACGGCGCCTCGCAGCGATTCGTCGCCGTCGCGATGGAGATCTCTCAGGCGGTCGACGAGATCGGCGCGCGCCGTCCCCTCGGCGAGGCGCGGGGCGAGGCGGTCGATCGCGCGGACGGCCGCGACGCGGACGATGACCTCGGGGTCGTGTCGAGCGGCGTCGAGCAGCAGCGGGAAGTCCCCCGCGCAGCCTGCGTCGCCCGCGGCCTCGACGGCGCCGAGGCGCACCCAGCGATCGTCGTCGCGCGAGCGCGCGAGGCGCAGGGCCCCCTCGCTGCGATCGTAGAGCCCGCGCGTCGCGACCGCGCGCCAGCGGGGCAGCGCGTCGTCCTTGTGCGCGTCGGTGAAGGCGTCCTTCGCCTCGAGCTCGGCGTCGACGAGCACGGCCGCCGCCGCTGCGCCGATCTCGTCGCTGCGCTTGGCGAGGCGATCGAGCGTCCCCTCCAGCGGGCGCGCGCAGCTCGCGAGCCCCGACGTCCGGCGCACCCCCTCGTCGCCGTCGTAGCGCTCGGCGTCGTGCTCGAGCACCGCGCGCGAGACGTCGCGCAGCAGATCGGCGCCGAGCTTGCCCGCGCCCGCCCGCGCGTCGAGGTCGCGACCGAGCGCGGGGAAGTCGCCCTGCCGCGCGGTGCGGACGGCGGGATCGGCGCCGCAGCCGACGAGGAGGGCGGCGAGGACGAGCGCTGCGCGCGGGCGGAGCGGGGGCTGCATCGCGAGGCAGGATAGCGAAGAACGCGCGAGTCCGGGTCGCGTCCCGCCGAGGAAGAGGTTACGGGCTGCCGCCGATGCCTCGGGTCGCCGTCGTCGTGAACGCCCACGCGCGGCGCTTCGTCGAGCGCAAAGAGCGCCTCGATCGCCTCGCCGATCTCGCCCGGGGCCGCGCCGCGTTTCACGTCACCCGCACGCGGGCGGAGCTCGCCGAGGTCGCTCGCGCGTGTCGTGACGCCGAGGTCGACGCGGTGCTCCTCTCCGGCGGCGACGGCAGCTACGGCGCCGGCGCGACGGCCCTCGCCGAGGCGTACGGCGATCGCCCGCTGCCCCTGTTGGCCCTCGGGCCCGGCGGCACCGTCGGCACCGTCCCGCGCACGCTCGGCCTCGCCGCACCGGGCGAGCTCGAAGATGCCTTCGCGCAGCTGCTCGACGCGGCGCTCTGCGGTCGCCACCAGGTGCGGTCCACGCCCACGCTCGCCGTGCGCGCGGCCGAGGGGCCGTCGCGCCTCGCGTTCATCTTCGGCAGCGGGCTCGTCGCGCGCTTCTTCGCGCTCTACGACGCGCGCGCCGCGACGCGCCCCGACGACGAGTTCAGCGGCCCCTCGGGCGGTGGGGGCTACGCGGCCGCGGCGCGCATCGTCGCGCGCGTCTTCGTCGAGTCGTTCTACGGCGGCAGCTACGCGCGCAGCGTGCTCGAGCCGATCCCTTGCGACGTGTTCGTCGACGGGGCGCACCTGCCCTGGCGCGGGTCGACGCTGATCGTCGCCTCGGTGATCGACGACCTCGGCATGGGCATGCGGGTGACCTTCCGCGCGGGCGAAGATCCCGCTCGGCCGCACGCGGTGGTGAGCGGGCTCGCGCCGCGGACGCTCGGACCGCGGATGTTCCGCGTGCTGCGCGGTCGCACGATCGGCGAGGCGGGCGAGCCGCACTTCGACGGGCTCGTCGGCGCGCTGCGCGTCGAGTTCCCGGGGGACGGCGGCCCGTTCGTCGTCGACGGCGACGTGCGACGCGCACGCTCGGTCGAGGTCACGGCGGGCCCCGTCGTCCGGCTGCTGCGCCTGACGCGGCCTTGATCGCGAGCACGGGGATCGTTGCCTCGAGCGGCACGGTCGGGTACTTCGTCGAAACCTCGCCCGGCCGCGGCTCGATCGCGTAACGGATCCAGCCACGGTCGCCGAGCCGTCCGAGCCACGCATGCCCGATCGCAGCGAACCCAACTTCTCGGTGGTGCACACCTTCGCCGCGGCGCCGCACGTCGTCGTCGAGGCGATGCTCGACCCCGCGCTGCCGGAGTTCCTGCGCGCCCACCACGAGCTGCTCGCGGAGGCCGACGGCGAGGCGATCCACGAGGACGGGGCGCTCGTGCGCCGCCGCGTGCGCTACCGACCGCGCCCGTTCCTCGAGCGCCTGGGGCCGAAGAAGATCCCGCCCGAGTACCTCGCGTACGTCGAGGAGACGACCTTCGACCGCAGCTCGCTGACGGGCCGCTTCGAGAACCGCGCGCTGCGCGCCGCCGTGCGCCGTCACCTCGTCAACCGCGGCACGGTGACGCTCCGCGCGACGGCGGAGGGGCGCACCGAGCGTCGCATCGAGGGGGTGCTCGACGTCGTCGGTCTGCCGCCGCTGCTCCGGCCGCTGCGCGCGTGGGTCGAGCGCCGACTGCGCGCCGAAGCGCAGCGACTGCTCGACGTCGAGGCGCGCTGCCTCGAGGCGTTCATCGCGCGTCGCGCGGCCGCGTAGCCGAAGCCCGGCAGAGGCGTGCCGCGAGCTCGGTCCAAGACGAGGCTCGCGCATCGCCCGCCACGACGAAGCGGTGTTGGCCGAGACGGCCAACGCGGCCAAGCACTACCGAGACGGCGCGGCGACATGGCGCCCCTTCGCCGAGCCGATCGGTCGATACGCCTCGGCGGTCGGGCTG
The DNA here is from genome assembly GCA_021783935.1 of Myxococcales bacterium. Classification (GTDB taxonomy): domain Bacteria; phylum Myxococcota_A; class Polyangia; order Polyangiales; family JADJMO01; genus CAIXWQ01. The sequence continues at coordinate 2,938 of JAJXTK010000006.1, forward strand.
CTTCGCTGGGCGTGGAGCGACCGCCCTGCCTCGCAGATCAACTGTCGCGTCGACTTCGCGCACCGCGAGGGGCGCGCGCCGAAGAGCGCGGAGCTCGACCTCGATCAGGTCCACTGCGACGACGAGAAGGAGGCCGTCGCGCGAGCCGCTCGAGGCGACCGCCAAGATGGTCGTCGACGACGCGCGCGAGGGGAACGGACGCTGGCGCGGGCTCACCGCGACGTTCTCGGCGCCCGAGCAAGGGGTCGCCGTCGATCTGGCCGTCAAGGCGTGATCGCTCAGGACTGGCCGAGCGAGGCGTCGGCGCCGACGGCGATCTTCGCCTCGGGGAGCGCGCCCACCGCGAGGCGGATCTTGGCGAGCTCGAGGAGGCGATCCTCCGCACGGCGGTTGATCGTCCCTTCGGGGAAGCGGCCGGTCGGCTCGCGCGCGCCGGCCGCGACGCCCGTCAGCAGCTCGATGCCCTGATCGATCGTGTCGACCGCGTAGATCTTGAACGTCCCCGCGCGCGCCGCCTCGACGACGTCCTTGCGGAGCATGAGGTGCTTCACGTTGGCCGCGGGCATCACGAAGCCGTGCTCGCCGGCCAGCCCGCGCGCGCGGCAGACGTCGAAGAACCCCTCGATCTTCTCGTTCACCCCGCCGACGGCCTGCACCTCGCCGTGCTGGTTCACCGAGCCGGTGACCGCCAAGGACTGCTTGATGGGCGCGTCGGCGAGCGCAGACAAGAGCGCGTACAGCTCGGCGCACGACGCGCTGTCCCCCTCGACCGGCCCGTACGACTGCTCGAAGGTGAGCGAGGCCGACAGCGACAGCGGGTGCTCGGGGGCGTAGCGGGCGCCGAGGAACGCCGAGAGGATCAGCACCCCTTTGCTGTGGATCGGGCCCGACAGCTCGACCTCGCGCTCGATGTCGACGACCTCGCCGCGCCCGAGCCGCACGCGCGCGGTGATGCGCGCCGGCCGCCCGAACGCGTGCCGGCCGACCTGGTAGACCGCGGCGCCGTTGACCTGCCCGACCTTCGCGCCGGCGGTGTCGATGAGCACGGTGCCGCGATGGATCTCCTCGAGCATGCGCTCGCGCACGCGCCCCGCGCGCCGCTCCTCCGCTCGGATCGCCGCCTCGACGTGCGCCTCGGCGACGCAGGCGGCCTCGGCCTCTCGCGCGCAGTGATCGGCCTCGCGCAAGAGGTCGGTGAGCATGCCGACGTGGGCGGTGAGGCGCTCGGAGTCGTCGGCGAGGCGCGCGGCGTGCTCGATGACGCGGGCGACCCCCGTGCGATCGAAGGGGAGCAGCTTGGCCTGCTTCACCAGCGTGGCGACCAGACGCGCGTAGAGGCGATCGTTGTCGAGCGAGCGATCGACGACGTCTTCGAAGTCGACCGCGACCTTGAAGAGCGCGTGGAACTCGGGGTCGAGCTGCTCGAGCAGGTAGAACAGCTGCCGCTCGCCGAGCAGGACGACCTTCACGTCGAGGGGCACCGGCTCCGGCTCGAGCGTCACGGTGCTGGTGAAGCCGAGCAGCTGGCCGAGCGAGAGGATGCGCACCTGCCGCCCCGAGAGCGCGCGCTTGAGGCCGTCCCACGCGTAGGGCTGCGTGACGAGGCGCCGGACGTCGAGCAGCAGGTAGCCGCCGTTGGCGCGGTGCAGGGCGCCCGGCCGGATCAGCAAGCAGTCGGTGGTGAGCGCGCCGAGCTGCGCGCGGTGCTCCACGCGGCCGACGAGGTTGTCGTAGCTCGGGTGGTCCTCGTAGACCACCGGCGCGCCCGAGAGCTCGCCGTTGTCGACGAGCAGGTTGACCTGATAGCGGCGCAGCGGCGAGTCGCCGTCGCCGAAGATCGCGGCCGGCCCGGGGCCGTCCTCGTTCTTCAGGAACAGCCCGACGTTGTCGACGACGTCGCGCCCGAGCGCGTCGAGGTGCTCGCCGACCCTCGGGAACGCCTCGAACTGCTTGCGCAGCTCGTCGAGCAGGTGCCCGACCGCGGCGAGGATCGTCTCCTTGGCGAGCGCACGCACCCGGCGCCGCAGCTCCTGCTCCGCCTTCGGCAGGGTCGCGAGCCGCTCGCGCATCAGCTGGCTGAGCGACTCGATCTCCTTCTCGAAGCGCGCCTGCTCCTCGGGCGGCAGCTCCCCGAACTCGTCCGGCTTCACCGGCTCGCCGTTGCGCAGCGGCACGAAGGCGAAGCCCATCGGCGTCTGCAAGAGCGCGACGCTCTTCTGCTCGGCGAGCTCGCGCACCTCCTGGAACGACTTCTCGTGCTCCGACTTGTGCTGCTCCTCGATCGCGTTCTTCTTGGCGCGAAACTCGTCCCCCTCGAGCGCGGCGGGGATGGCCTGCTTCAGCTCGCCGATGAGGCGCGCGACCGCGCGCGTGAGCTCGCGCCCCTTGCCGGCCGGCAGGCGGAGCACCCGCGGCGTCTGCGGCTTGTCGAAATCGTGGACGTAGCAGACGTCGTCGGGCACCGGCTCGCTCGCAGCCCGCACCTCGAGCACGGCCGTGACCGCCGTCTGCTTGCCGGCCCCCTCGGGGCCCATCGCGTAGAGGTTGTACCCCTCGTGGCGAATGGCGACGCCGAAGCGGAGCGCCTCGAGCGCGCGCTCCTGGCCGAGCGGCGTCGGCAGCGGCTCGAGCGCGTCGGTCGTGTCGAAGCCGAGCGCGTCGGCGTCGCACGGGTGGGCGAGCTCTTCGTGGGCCAAGAGCCGCAGCGGGCGCGCCCCGTCGCCCGCCGCCGGATCACCTGCGCGAAGCTCGGCGGAGATCATCATCGATCGGGAATGTAAGTCGCAGATCGCCCCTCGCGACGGTGGTCGGGGTACCGAGTGACACCCTCGCGACGCCGCGTTACCTCGTCGGGTCGATGGAGCGCCTCCTCGCCAAGCTCGAGCGACGATTCGGTCAGTGGCCGTTGCCGAACCTGGTCCACGTCCTCATCGGGGCGACCGCGATCGTGTTCGTGTTGATGCTCGTCTCGGCGCGACCACTCGTCGCGCTGGTGCTCGACGCCGACGCGATCGCACGCGGGCAGGTCTGGCGGCTCTTCACGCACGTGCTCATCCCGAGCTTCGAGCCGCGCGGGTTCGGGCTGCTGTTCATGCTGTTCTGGGTCGGCTTCTTGTGGACGGTGGGCACCTCCCTCGAGAGCGAGTGGGGGCGCTTCAAGACGAACTTCTACGTGTTTGCGCTGCTGATCGCGACCACCGTCGCAGGCGTCGTCACCGGCATGCCGACGAGCTCGATGATCGTCACGTCGATGCTCGTGCTCGCGTTCGCGACGCTGTTCCCCAACTACGAGATCCTCCTCTACGGGATCGTGCCGCTGCGCATGAAGTGGATCGCGCTGCTCGACGCGGGCTACCTCGCGTGGATGGCGTGGCGCGGCCCGCTGCCGGTGCTCGCCACGGTGCTCGCGGCGGCTGCGGTCTACCTGCTCTTCTTCTACGCGAACCTCGCGCGCGTGCTGCGCGGCGGCGCGGCCATGGCGGCGGCGGCGCAGCGGCGGGCCGAGTACCGCGCCGAGGCGGTCGAGACGCGACCGAAGCGCGCGTGCGTGACGTGCGGCCTCACCGACGACGACGAAGGGGCCGATCTGCGCGTGTGCACCTGCCAGGAGATCTGCCACGGCAAGCCGACCGTCTACTGCCTCGCCCACGCGCGCAGCCACCGCAAGCCCGCGGCGTAGCTCTGCGCGCCGCCCTCAGCCGAGCACGATGCGCACGCGAGCCCCGAGCACGCTCGAGTGCGCGGTGCGCGCGACGATCGAGACGCGATCGCTCGGCCAGTTCGCGATCACCCGGCGGATCGCCCCCTTCGCGCTCGGATCGTCGTAGGTCACGAGCCCCGCGCGCGTCCCGGCCGCCGCCAGCTGCGCCGCGGCGCGCTCGCCAGCCTCGTCGAGCGCCATCACCAGGGCGTGGTACGGCTCGACCTGGAGCACCTCCGGCGCCGTCGCCACGACCTCGACATCGAAGCCGTCGCGCACGAGCGCGCGCGCGAGGTCGAGGCGCCGCGTGGAGCGCGCTTCGACGACGACCACGCGCGGCCGCTCCGTGGTCCGCGGTGCCACCGCGCCCGCGCCCCCGAGGCGGCCGATCGGCGGGGGGTGGAGCCCGTCTTCGCCACCCAGCGTGCGCCGCACGAGGTCGTGCACCTGATCGAGGCGGAGCAGCGGGAGGAGCGACGGGAGCATCGCCTCGCGGACGAAGGCCTCGAACTCCTCGCGGCCGGACGGCACGTCGTCGAGCCCAGCGTCCTCGAGCGCCAACGCCAGCAAGCGCGTCGTGTCCTCGGCCGTCAGGTGCTTCTCGAGGGAGCGGATCAGGGCCCGCTTGCCGAGAAACGGCTGCGGCGTCGAGGCTGCCGCCGGCATCGCGAGCGACGACCGGCGAATCTGCGCGCTGCCACGACGCATGGAAGGCATGGGAATCCCGCGACGAAGACCCTCGGCGCGAGGATGGCGAAAGCCCTCCTCGAACGCCGGGAAGCGTCCCGACCGTGGGCTGCCGCCCCGGCCTTCAAGACGCCCGGGAGATGCCATCCGCGCCCCCCCGGAGTCACGCATGATTCAGAACAATCTCGGCTTGGCCAAGCGTACAAAGCATGCACGCAACCCAACCGGTGTTTCATTGCTGCGCACTCGGCTCCAGCACGTTGTGCACGTTTCGACCAGAGAGGTGGCGCAGAGATATTGGCTCATGATGAGACTGACGCGGTTGAAGCCACTTCGCCTGGCTCAGCCGGCGGCACCGCTCGTGCAAAGGGCCCCAGCGCCGTGAGCGGTCCAGCCGGCCGCCGCAGCAGAGGAGGTTTCCGCACATGAATCGTTCGGCCGCGTCCCAAGAGCCCACGAGCGTTCACGACGAGAGCTCCCAGCAGGCGCCGCGCCTTCGCGGCTTCGCGGCGATGAGCCCCGAGGACCGCAAGCGCCTCGGAAGCAAAGGGGGCCGCACCGCTCACGAGCGTGGAACAGCGAACAAGTTCACGCCGGAGAGCGCCAGCGTCGCTGGCCGCCGCCCGCACGAGAACGGCACCGCGCACAAATGGACGAGCGAAGAGGCCCGAGAGGCCGGTCGCAAGGGTGGCAGCGCGCTGCGTCGCCGTCGCGCCGCCGCCGCCGCTTCGAGCAGCCAGCCGGTCGGGGCCTGACCGACTGGCCGCGCGCCTCGACCCCCGGACCTCACGGCTCCGGGGGTCGCGTTGCTTTTGGGGCGCCGCGCCTCGCCGCCCGCGTGGCGAGAGACCCTCGTCGGCTCACGACTCGTCGGGCTTCGGCGGCGGCCGCGAGCTTCGCGACGAACCGATCGCCGCGATGCCGGGCCCGTTCGGCGCGGCGCGGTCGTACCCAATCGCGCCGATTCGGCTGCACTCGCGGCAGACGAAGTAGACCATGCGCAGCGGCCCCTCCCACGTCGTGTGCAGGAGCGGCTTCTGATCGTGCGGACAGCGCAGGAGCAGCCCGGCGCGGTAGGCGACGTCGATCTCGGCGAGATCCCGGTCGTCGAATCGTCGCCTCGTCACGCCCCCGCCTCCCATTCAGCAACCGCGACGCCGAAGGCTCACTCGACCCACTGTCCTCCGACCAGGCGCAGCTGCACGGCCTCGGCGTCGGCTCGCCACGCGGCGACCTCGATTGCCTGCTCGTGGAACGCGAGGACGAAGTGGCGCGCCTTCTCGATGGACGTCGACGCGGCGTCGTGCTCGCGCAGCTCGGCGGCCAGCCCCTTGAGCCACGGCGAGCCGACGATCTCGACGAGCCGCCGGCTCAGCTTGTTGTCGATGAGCACGCCCGTGTAGTCGTAGCAGTCGCTCGCCGTGATGCGCACCGCCTGGACGTTCGCGAACTTGAAGCGCCACCGGGTGCGAGGATCGTCCTCGCGGACAGCGACCGAGAGCCCGTCGCTCGTGTAGGTGACGGAGAGGAGCCCGCCGTGATCGAAGGTCACGCGGCTGAGGTCTTGGACGACGACGGCCTTGGGCACGGCGCAATGGTGCCGCGGGCCCGCGGGTTAAGCGAATAATTTCTTTATGGGCCCGAGGGTGCGCCGAGCGACGCCCGTCGGCTCGCAGTGGCGAGGCCGACCGGTCTTCCCACGCGCCCCGGGGTCGGGCGAAGCTCGCGAGCCGTGACCCGCTCCAGCATTTCGCCCCCCTCCGGAGGGGGCGCCCCGACGCGCCGGAAGGTCTCCCCCGGCAGGCCCTGGCCGCTCGGCGCCACATGGGACGGCGCCGGGGTGAACTTCGCGCTCTTCTCCGAGAACGCCACGTCGGTCGATCTCTGCCTGTTCGACGACGCCTCGGGGCGCGAGATCGATCGTGTCCGCCTGCCCGAGACGACGTCGCACGTCTTCCACGGCTACGTGCCGGGGCTCGGCCCGGGGCAGCTGTACGGCTACCGCGTCCACGGCCCCTACGCGCCTGAGCAAGGTCACCGCTTCAACGCGGCGAAGCTGCTCGTCGACCCCTACGCGCGCGCGCTCGCCGGCATGGTCCAGCACCAGGACGAGATCTACGGCTGGACGCGCAAGCAGCAGCGCGAGGACCTGCTGGTCGACGAGCGAGACAGCGCGCCGTTCGTGCCGAAGGGGGTCGTCGTCGACGACTCCTTCCCCTGGGGGCGCGATCAGCACCCCTCGACGCCGTGGCCCGACACGATCATCTACGAGCTGCACGTCAAGGGGTTGACCAAGCTCCACCCGCTGATCGATCCGGCGATCCGCGGCACCTTCGCGGGGCTCGCCTCGGCGCCGGCGATTGAGCACTTCAAGAAGCTCGGGGTCACCGCCGTAGAGCTGATGCCGGTGCACCACGCGGCGGCGGAGGGGTTCCTCGCCGAGCGCGGGCTCGACAACTACTGGGGCTACTCGACGCTCGGCTACTTCGCCCCCGACTCGCGCTACTCGTCGAGCGGCGATCGCGGCGCGCAGGTGCGCGAGTTCAAGGCGATGGTGAAGGCCCTTCACGCGGCGGGGATCGAGGTGATCCTCGACGTCGTCTACAACCACACCTGCGAGGGCAACCACCTCGGGCCGACGCTGAGCCTGCGCGGCATCGACAACGCGAGCTACTACCGGCTGCACCCGGGCAATCGGCGCTACTACGTCGACTACACCGGCACGGGCAACAGCCTCAACATGCTCCACCCGCAGTCGCTCAAGCTGGTGATGGACAGCCTGCGCTACTGGGTCACCGAGATGCACGTCGACGGCTTCCGCTTCGACCTCGCCTCGACGCTCGCCCGCGAGCTGCACGACGTCGATCGGCTGTCGGCCTTCTTCGACATCGTGCACCAGGACCCGATCCTCTCGGCCACCAAGCTCATCGCCGAGCCGTGGGACGTCGGCGAAGGGGGCTACCAGGTCGGCAACTTCCCGGTGCTCTGGACCGAGTGGAACGGCCGCTACCGCGACGCGATCCGTCGCTTCTGGGGGGGCATGGAGCGCGACGTGCGGGAGCTCGGCTTCCGGCTCACCGGCTCGAGCGATCTGTACCAAGACGACGGCCGCAGGCCGTACGCGTCGATCAACTTCGTGACCTCGCACGACGGCTTCACGCTGCACGACCTCGTGCGCTTCGAGAAGAAGCACAACGAGGCTAACGGCGAGAGCAACCGCGACGGCGAGAACGACAACAACGCCTGGAACTGCGGCGCCGAAGGGGAGACCGACGAGGCGACGATCGGGGCGCTGCGGGCGCGCCAGGTGCGCAACCTCCTCACGACGCTCTTCGTCTCGCAGGGGGTGCCCATGCTCGTCGCCGGCGACGAGCTCGGCCGCACCCAGCGCGGCAACAACAACGGCTACTGCCAGGACAACGAGCTGTCGTGGATCGACTGGAAGCTCGACGAGCCGCGGACGCAGCTGTTCGCGTTCGTGCAGTCGCTCGTCGCGTTTCGCAAGGCGCACCCGGTGCTGCGCCGCCGACGCTTCTTCCTGGGCACCCTGGTGCACGGCGCGGGGCACAAGGACCTCGCGTGGTTCGGCCCCGACGGCGAGGAGATGAGCGGCGACGACTGGAGCGCCCCGACGCGGGCGATCGGCTTTCTGCTCGGCGGCGACGCGATCCCGGGGCTCGACGACCAGGGCGAGCCGGTGCTCGACGACACGCTGCTCGTGCTCATGAACGGCGAGCGCGCGCCGCTGCGCTTTCGCCTGCCGGCGCTCGAGTGGGGGGCGCGCTGGGAGCTGCTCTTCGACACGCGCGCCGTGCAGCAGCCGATCGGGCGCGGCGCGGCGCCGATCGAGCCGGCGGCGACGGATCTCGAGCTCGAGGCGCTGTCGGTGGTGGTGCTGCGCAAGCTCGGGGCGTAGGCCGCACGCGCGCCGACCCCCGCGACCATCGTCGGGACGGGCCGGCCTGCGCTCGGTTCGCCGAGCCGCCACGGCCGGCCGCGCCGCCGCTGGTCAGCGGTGTCGATCGCCCTACCTTCCGTGCTTCTGCGCGAGGCGCCGCACGACCGCGAAGCTGCGCATCGCGCGTTCGTCCTTGCGCAGCTCCTCGATCGTGGTCGGCAGCCGGTAGCTCCAGTTGCCCGCGCCCACCGTCGCCGGCGTGTTGACCCGCTCGCGCGTGCCGAGCACGTCCTGAATCGGCAAGAGCAGCCAGTCGGAGCCCGCACCGTAGAGCGCCTCGAGGATCGCCTCGTGCACCTCGGGGGTGAACTTGTCGACGTCGCGCCGCGGGGCGACGGCGCGCAGCGCGGGGATGTCTTGCAGCGCGTGGCGGCGCTCGTCGAAGCCCATCGACTCCCACCAGATCGCGAGCGGATCGGTGTCGTGCGTGCCGCTGGTCGCGAGCGAGACCGCGGGCCAGCGCGCCGGATCGCGGAAGACGTCGCCGTCGCGCTCCCAGAAGAGCACGCGGTAGCCGGGGAGCTGGTGCTTGGCGAGCGAGGCGCGGACGAAGTCGGGGATGACGCCGAGGTCTTCGGCGACGACGCGCGCGCCGGCGGAGGCGGCCGCGGAGATGAGGGCCGAGACCAGCTTGTCGCCGCGCGCGACCTGCTGCGCGTGCTCCGCCGGGATGAACCGCGCGGGCTCCCCCTTGGGCTTCACCCACATGCGGTAGTAGCCGACCAGGTGATCGACGCGGAAGGCGTCGTAGAGGCGCCCCATCTCGGTGGCGCGCTCGCGCAGCCACGCGAGGTCGCTCCGGTCCATCTCGTCGAGGTCGTACGGCGGCAGCCCCCACTGCTGCCCTTCGGGGCTGAACGCGTCGGGCGGCGCGCCGAGATCGGCGTCGACCAGGAAGTCGCGCGCGCGCGACCAGACATCGCCGCTGTCGACGCCGACGACGAACGGTAGATCGCCCATGAGCTGCACGCCCATGCCGTTCACCTCGCGCCGCATCGCCGCCCACTGCTGGCTCGCGAGCCACTGCAGGTACACCTGCTCGAGCACCATCGTCTCGAGCTCGCGCGCGTGCCGCGAGAGCACCTGCGGGTCGCGGCGCTTGACCCCCTCCGGCCACACCGGCCACCAGGTGCCGCCGAAGCGACTCTTCAGCGCGCGGTAGAGCGCGTAGTCGGAGAGCCAGTCGGCGTGCCGCTCCGCGAACGCCTTGAGCTCGCGCGCGCGCGACGTCTGCTGCGCCCACTCCGTCGCGAGGAAGCGCTCGAAGGCGGCGCGCAGGACGCGGCGCTTGAGCGGGCGCACCGTGCCGTAGTCGACGTCCTTGGCCGCCCGTGCGCGGGCGAGCGCCGCCTCGCCGCCGTCGCCGAGCAGCGCCGACAGATCCTCGCGCGCGACGTCCTCGACCGCGTCGATCGAGATGTACATGGGATCGATCGCGAAGGAGCTCGAGGACGAGTACGGGCTCGCCTCGCCGTCGGAGAGCTCGCCGATCGGCAGCACCTGCACGAGCCGCTGGCCGTGCTCGCGGCACAGGCGCGCGAAATCGACGAGGTCGGGGATCTCGCCGATGCCGTAGCTGCGCGAGGTGCGCAGCGAGAAGAGCGGGACGAGCACGCCGGCGAGGCGCGAGCCGCTCGGCGAGGGGGGACGACTGGGGCTCTCGACCATGGGGAGCCCCATCTAGGAGCGGTTCGGGCGGGTGTCACGTTGGACCGCGCCGTCGTGCCTCGCGCAGCCATCGCGGCCGAAACCGGCACCTCGGTGCCGGCTCGAGGGGCTCGGCGACGGCGTTTCAGTTGAGCGGGTACTGGGACACGCACGCCGCCGGATCGGTCCAGCGATCCACCCAGCTGTTGTCACCTTCGCACTGGTACCAGAGGCCGTCGGCGCGGCTCTGCACGCAGGTGTTCAGCGGCACCTCGCGACCGAGCGTGTGCGAGTAGCACCCCGCCGGAGCCGGCGTGCTGGTCGAGGAGGAGCCGGAGCCGGAGCCGCTGCCGCTGCCGGTGCCGGTGCCGGAGCCGCTGCCGCTGCCGGAGCCGCTGCCGGAGCCGGAGCCGCTGCCGCTGCCGGAGCCGCTGCCCGCAGCCCCTTGCGCGAACGCGACCAGATCGTCACGGCTGCCGTTGAAGCGATCGAGGTCCACGGCCGACGAGATCCCGGGCACGCTCCCCTTGTCGCCGTACTGGAAGAACTTCCAGTCGAGCCACGGGCTCGGCAGATCGGGGCACGTCGGGCCGTACTGCGCGATCCAGAGCGCGTTGGCGCGTTGGTTGGTGCTCTTTACGCTGTCGTTCCAGAAGTACTTGCCCGTGTACACGATCGGCGCCTTGCCGGTGCCGGCGGTGACGCGATCGATCCAGGTCTGGATGTGCGCCTCGTAGGTCGAGGCGGAGACACCGTCGGTCACCTCGACGTCGATGGCCACCGGCAGATCGTCCGCGCCGAGCACGCCGACCTTGGACACGACGATGTCGGCGAGCGCCGCGGGATCGTCCTCGGGGCGGAAGAACTGGTAGGCGCCGCGGAGCATGCCGGCGGCCTTGATGGCGGCCCAGTTGGTTTCGAACGTCGGGTCGACGTACTTGCCGTCGCCGATTCGCGCGATCGCGAAGGCCTTCCCCGACGCCGCGACGGCGCTCCAGTCGATGGTGCCGTCCCACCGGCTCACGTCGACCCCTTCCACCGTGCTCCCCGCGGCGCAGCGCACGCTCTCGGAGCTGCGGGTGCCGTCGTCGCCGAGGGTCTGCGAGTCGCTCGTGTTGGCGGCGCAGCCGATCGGCAGCAGCAGCGCGGAGACGGCGGCGAGGGCGAGGAGGCGGTGGAGCATGCGCGCCGACTCTGCAGGCGCCGGGCCACGCAAAATCGGCCTGAATTTCCCGTAGATTTGGGGCTCAGGCGACTTTGTCGCACCTGTCTTTCGCTCGTGACGCCGTCACGCGCGGCGGGCTCAAGAACTCGAATTGTCGCCCCCGGTGAAGCGCGTGGCGCGGCGGCTGTCGGCCTCGGGCGCACGCGTCGATCGAGCCGGTCGGCGGGGGCGCACGAGTCTCCATCAGGGTTTTGCTAAGGTGCGCCTCCGCGATGCCATCCACGACCGAGACGACGTCGACCCGCTCGAGCAACGGGTCGGCCAGCGTTCCCCCCTCGGTCGAGGCCCGTCCCCGCGGCCTCGCCTTGGCGCTCGGGGCGCTCGGCGTCGTCTACGGCGACATCGGCACGAGCCCGCTCTACGCGGTCAAGGAGTGCTTCAGCGGCGAGCACGCGGTGCGCCCCGAGGTCGCCAACGTGCTCGGGGTCCTGTCGCTGATCTTCTGGGCGCTGACGATGGTCGTGTCGGTGAAGTACCTGATGTTCGTCATGCGCGCCGACAACCACGGCGAAGGCGGCATCCTCGCGCTGCTCGCGCTCGTGAAGGACGAGCGTGACGCGAAGAAGGAGGCCGTGGGCGCCGGGTTCCTCACGCTGCTCGTGCTCTTCGGCGCGGCGCTGCTCTACGGCGACGGCGTCATCACCCCGGCGATCTCCGTGCTGTCGGCCATGGAGGGGCTCTCGCTGGCGACGACGGCGCTCGACAAGCTCGTCGTGCCGCTCACGCTCGCGACGCTCATCGGCCTCTTCCTCGCGCAGTCGCGCGGCACCGGCGGCATCGGCAAGGTCTTCGGGCCCGTCATGCTCGTCTGGTTCTCGTCGATCGGCGTGGTCGGCGCGGTGCAGCTCGTCAAGCACCCGCAGATCCTCGACGCGGTCAACCCGATCCACGCGGCGCGCTTCCTTGCGCACCACAGGGTGCACGGCTTCCTCGTGCTCGGCTCGGTCGTCCTCGCCATCACCGGCGCCGAGGCGCTCTACGCCGACATGGGGCACTTCGGCCGCGGGCCGATCCGCAAGACGTGGTTCTCGATCGTCTTCCCGGCGCTGCTGCTCAACTACTTCGGGCAAGGCGCGCACCTGCTCGAGGACGCCGCGGCGGCGAGCAACCCCTTCTACGCGCTGGTCCCGCGCTGGGGGCTCTACCCGATGGTCGCGATCGCGACCGCGGCCACGGTCGTCGCCTCGCAGGCGCTGATCTCGGGCGCCTACTCGCTCACGCAGCAGGCGATGCAGCTCGGCTTCTTCCCGCGCGTGACCATCGTCCACACCTCGCAGCACACCGAGGGGCAGATCTTCGTCCCCGAGATCAACTGGCTGCTGCTCGCCGCGTGCGTCGGGCTCGTGCTCGCGTTCAAGAGCTCGAGCGCCCTCGCCGCCGCGTACGGCATCGCGGTCACCGGGACCATGGCCATCACGACGATCGTCTACTACGTCGTGGTGACCAGGACCTGGGGCTGGCCGCGCTGGAAGGCGCTGCCGCTGTTGGTCACCTTCCTCGGCATCGACCTCGCGTTCTTCACCTCGTCGGCGACGAAGTTCGTCGACGGCGGCTGGTTCCCGGTGCTCATGGCGGGGGCGGTCTACACGGTCATGACGACCTGGCAGAGCGGGCGGCGTCACCTCGCGCGCCACATGGCCGAAGCGATGCTGCCCCTGCAGACCTTCCTCGACGACGTCGAGGCGGTGAAGCCTCATCGCGTGAAGGGCACCGCGGTGTTCATGGCCGCGAACCCCAACGGCGTGCCGCCGATCCTGCTGCACCACTTCAAGCACAACCAGGCGCTGCACGAGAAGGTCGTGCTGCTGAACGTCTCGAACGAGCACGTCCCCGAGGTCGCGCGCCAAGAGCGCGTGAAGGTCACCGAGCTGTCGAACGGCTTCTACCGGGTGAACATCCGCACCGGCTTCATGCAGCAGACGAACGTGCCGCTCGCCCTCGCCGCGTGCGCCAGGCAAGGGCTCGTCATCGACCCCGCGCGCACGAGCTATTTCCTCGGCCGCGAGACGCTCCTGCCGACCGGGCGCGCGCGGATGATGCCGTGGCGAAAGACGCTCTTCGCGTTCATCTCACGCAACGCGCGGCCGGCGACGGCGCACTTCGGCCTGCCGCCGAACCGCGTCGTCGAGCTGGGCATGCAGATCGATTTTTGAGACGCGACGGGGCCGCCGGCTGTCGAGCCGGGCACGCCGGCCTGTCGGTCGGCCGACAAGCGGGCATACGAGCACGCCCCGCCGCTGCGCGCCGCGCGTGGCACGAGGCGTGAACCCGCAGGCGCCGCCCGGGGCCGACGGTCCGCTTGACGCCACCCCCTTCGCAGGTAGAAGCCCGCGCACCGCTCGCACCGCCGATTCCCATGCAACGACCTTCGCCCCCCTCGCAGCGCCCCGAGCGCCCATCGCAATCGACGAGATCGGCACGGCTCGGCCTCGCCGCCTTGGCCCTCGTCGCCGCGCTCGGCTGCAAGCGCCGCGAGGCCGCGGACGCGCAGACCAAGGTCGTCGACGATCCCAAGATCGCGGTGCAGACCATGACCGCCGCCGAGCGCTCGATGCCGCGCTACCTGCGCCTCACCGGCACGCTCGCGGCCGACGAGGCGGCCGACGTCGCGGCCGACGTGACCGGCAAGATCCTCGCGGTGAACGTCGACCGCGGCTCGATCGTCGCCAAGGGGGCCGTGCTCGCGCGCACCGACGCGCGCACGGCGGCGCTGGCGTCGGCCGAGGCGAACGCGGGCCTCGCGGTCGCCAAGGCCCAGGTCGCGCAGGCCAAGGTCGACTGCGATCGGCTCGAGGCGCTCGCGAAGGCGGGCGCGATCGCCGGCGCCGACTACGACCGCGCCCACGCGCAGTGCTTGGTGTCCGACGAGGGGGAGAAGCTCGCCGCCGCGCGCGTGGCGAGCGCGAGCAAGCCGCTGGTCGACGCGAACATCCGCGCCCCCTTCGCGGGGCTGGTCGCCGAGCGTTACGTCAACACCGGCGAGTACCTGCGCCCCGAGACGAAGGTCGTCCGGCTGATGGCGATCGATCCGATCCGGCTGCAGCTGAGCGTGCCCGAGGCGTCGGTCGCCCTGGTCAAGGAGGGGCAGACCGTGACCTTCCGCGTCGCCGCCTTCGACGAGCCCTTCGCGGCGACGGTGCGCTACGTCGGCCCCTCGCTGCGCAGCTCGTCGCGCGATCTGCTCGTCGAGGCCGTGTGCGCGAACCCCGGCCACAGGCTGCGCCCCGGCATGTTCGCGACCGCGCAGATCGCGCTCGGCGAGGCGCCGACCGTCACGATCCCGAAGACGGCCCTGCGCATGGAGGACGACAAGGCGCACCTCTTCGTCGTCAAGAGCGGTCGGCTCGAGGAGCGCCTCGTCGAGCTCGGCGATCCCAAGGGGGACGAGGTCGGCGTCGCGAGCGGCCTCGCGAAGGGCGAGCAGATCATCAACCCCGTCCCCGCCGCCGCGCACGACGGCGCGCGCGTCGAGTAGCGGAGCCGCGCCGCCATGCAGTGGCTCGCCGCAATCTGCGTCAAGCGCCCCGTCTTCGCGACGGTGCTCATCCTCTCGCTCGTCGTGGTCGGCCTCGCCGGCTACCTGAAGCTCGGCGTCGATCGCTTCCCGAAGATCGACTTCCCCGTCATCACGGTGACCACGCGCCTGCCCGGCGCCGCGCCCGAGGAGGTCGAGACCGAGATCACCGACAAGGTCGAGGAGGCCGTCAACACGATCAGCGGCATCGACGAGCTGCGCTCGGCGTCGGCCGAGGGGATCTCGCAGGTCTTCGTGACCTTCGTGCTCGAGAAGAACCCCGACGTCGCGGCGCAGGAGGTCCGCGACCGCATCAACGGCATCATCCCGCAGCTGCCGCAGGACATCGATCAGCCGACCGTCACCAAGATCGACCCCGACGCCGCGCCGATCCTCTACCTGTCGCTGGTGAGCGACCGCCCTCAGCGCGAGGTCAGCGAGGTCGCCGACAAGCAGGTGCGCCGCGCGGTCGAGAGCATCTCGGGCGTCGGTCAGGTGACGCTGCTGGGCGATCGAAAGCGCCAAATCAACGTCTGGCTCGACCCGGAGCTGCTGCGCGCCAACGAGCTGAGTGCCGTCGACGTGCAGCGCGCGCTCGGGACGCAGAACGTCCAGATCCCCGGCGGCAACCTCGAGACCGGCCCGCAGCAGCTCACCCTGCGCGTGAAGGGGCGCGTGCAGAGCGTGCACGCGCTCGGCGAGATCGTCGTGCGCCAGAAGGGCGATCGGCCGATCCGGGTGCGCGACCTCGGGCGCGTCGAGGACGGCGAGGCCGAGCAGGAGACCTCGGCGCTCAAGGACGGCAAGCCGACCATCGTGCTCCAGGTGCGCAAGCAGTCGGGCGAGAACACCGTCGCGGTCGTCGAGGCGATCCGCGCCCGCCTCGCCGACGTGCAGAAGACGCTCCCGAACGGCTACCGGCTCTAGGTGCTGCGCGACAACTCCGTCGTGATCGTCAACGCCGTCGACGCGGTCAAGGAGCACCTCGCGGTCGGCTCGGTGCTCGCCGCGATCGTCGTCTTGATGTTCCTCGGCAGCGTGCGCTCGACGCTCATCGCCGCGATCGCGATCCCGACCTCGATCATCTCGACGTTCGGCCTGATGTGGATGCAGGGCTTCACGCTCAACATCCTCACGCTGCTCGCCCTGGCGCTCGCCGTCGGCATCGTCATCGACGACGCGATCGTGGTGCTCGAGAACATCTTCCGCTTCGTCGACGAGAAGGGGTACTCGCCGCGCGAGGCGGCGGTCGCCGCGACGCAGGAGATCGGCCTCGCGGTGCTCGCGACCACCCTCTCGCTCATCGCCGTGTTCGTGCCGGTCGCGTTCATGGGGGGCATCGTCGGGATGTTCCTCAAGAGCTTCGGCCTGACCATGGCCTTCGCGATCGGCATCTCGATGCTCGTGAGCTTCTCGCTCACGCCGATGCTCGCCGCGCGCCTCTTGAGGGCACGCAGGCGCACGCGCGAGGGGACGCTCGAGCGGCCGATCCTCGAGCGCGTGGTCGACGTGTTCTACCGGCCGATGGAGCGCGTCTACCTGGTGGTCTTGCGCTTCGTGATGGGCCAGCGCTGGATCGTCGTGCTCGGCGCGGCGGGCGCCCTCGCCGCCATCGGGCCGCTCGCCAAGCGGGTGCCCAAGGCCTTCTTGCCGACCGACGACGAGTCGCAGTTCGAGATCACGATGCGCGCGCCGGAGGGGACGAGCCTCGCAGAGACGCAGCTGCTCGCCGAGCGCCTCGCGCGCCAGGTGCGCGCCGAGCCCGGGGTCGACTTCACGCTGGTCACCATCGGCGACACCGATCAGCGCGTCGCGAACTCGGCCCGCATCTACGTGCACCTCGTCGAGCCGGACAAGCGCCGCGCCACGCAGCAAGACCTGCTCGACCGCACGCGCGCCGAGATCACCGACAAGGCCCCCTCGGAGCTGCGCATCTCGATCGCGCCGGTGCCGGCCATCTCGGGCGGCGGCAACACGAACGCCGCCGTTCAGTTCGTCATCGCGGGCCCCGACCTCGGTGCGCTCACCAAGCACGCGACGGAGCTGCTCGCGCGGCTCAAGAAGATCCCCGGCGTGGTCGACGCCGACACCTCGCTCGTCGTCGGCAAGCCCGAGGTCACCGTGTCGATCGATCGCGCCGAGGCCGCGGATCTGGGCGTGAGCGTCGCCGACGTGGCGAGCGCGCTGCGGCTTCTGGTCGGCGGACTCCAGGTGTCGACCTACGAGGAGGGAGGCGAGCAGTACGAGGTGCACGAGCGCGCGGAGGCGAAGTACCGCGTGAACGTCGAGGGGCTCTCGATGATGACGGTGCCCTCGTCGCGCCTCTCGACGGTGAACCTGCTCGACGTGGTGACGATCGGCCACGAAGAGGGGCCGTCGCAGATCAACCGCCTCAACCGCCGCCGCCAGGTCACCCTCTCGGCGAACGTCACGCCCGGCGTCAGCGAGTCGGGGGTCACCGACGCGCTGTCGGCCGAGGTCAAGAAGATGGGCCTGCCCCCGAGCTACACGGCCGGCCCCATCGGGCGCTCGAAGGAGCTCGGCAAGGCGGCGATGAACTTCGCGATCGCCTTCGCGCTGTCGTTCATCTTCATGTACCTCGTGCTCGCGGCGCAGTTCGAGTCGTGGGTCCACCCGATCACGATCCTGCTCGGCCTGCCGCTCACGCTGCCGTTCGCGCTCGTGTCGCTGGTGATCTTCGGGCAGTCGTTGAACATCTTCTCGACCCTCGGCCTGCTCGTGCTCTTCGGCGTCGTGAAGAAGAACGCGATCTTGCAGATCGATCACACCAACCACCTGCGCTCGATCGGCCAGCCTCGGCTCGAGGCGATCCTCGAGGCGAACCGCGATCGTCTGCGCCCGATCTTGATGACGACGCTCGCGTTCGTCGCCGGCATGATCCCGCTGCTCACCTCCACGGGCGCGGGCTCGGGCACCAACAAGGCGACGAGCGCGATCGTGGTCGGCGGGCAGACGCTCTCGCTGCTCCTCACGCTGCTCGCGACGCCGGTCGCCTACTCGCTCTTCGACGACGTCACGCGCATCTTGCGGCGCATCTTCCGGATGGGCCCCTCCGAGCTCGACGCGGCGGGCGAGGCGCACGCGCACGGCGAGGGGGGGATGCCGGCGGGCGAGGCGGCCGAGGAGTAGGCGCGTCGTGGGCCGAGGGCGATGACTGGGGCGCCCCGCATGCCGGGTCGGCGCTCCGGTCACGCAGGCGACGCGGCCATGGCATGTGCGCAGCGCGGTGACGCCAGGAGCGGACGCTCTCTGGCCGTCGGCCCGACTCATTGCTGCGATTGCTGATACGTGTTCGCGAAGTCGTCTTGCACGACGGTCGCGAGGTCGTTCACCGCCGTCACGGTGAGGTCCTGCGCGAGCGTCCGGGTGCGGTAGCTCCACCCCGCGGGCAGCGACAGACGGCCGCCGAGCGTCGCGAGGTCGGCCTCCGTCTGGGGTGTCTTCTGCACGCTCCACGACTGCATCTCGTAGATCTTCCCCGCGGGATCGAGCAGCTCGTAGACGGGCTTGCCGGCGGCGAAGAGCACGGTCGTCTGGCGCTGGATCTGGTGCTGCACGTACGGCGCCTGCATCGTCGTCGCCTGCGACGTCGGCAGATCGATGCTGCCGGCGTGGCGCATCATCAGCCCACCGACCTCCTTCGGGGTCGGATCGAGGAAGGCGCCGACGACGAACGCGTCCATCAGCCAGTAGCGGGGACCGTTGAGGATCGCCCGCGACACGCCTTGCTGCTGCGCGACCGTCGCCGCGTCGACCTGCGCCCACTGCGCCTCGGGGCAATCGTTCAGGCCGAACGTGTTGTAGACGTCGACGTGGATCGTGCCGCTGCCGATCGTCGCGAGGAGGATTTCGCAGTAGCGCTGATCGCGCACGACCAGCCCCGCGTCGCTCGACGCGTCCGCGACGTCGACGCCGGCGTCGACCGGACTCGCGGGGCCGCTCGACGCGCTGCAGCCGAGGGCGAGGAGGGCGACGACGATGCTGCAGGTGACGGCGCGGGCGGGGGGCATGCGAGGAGCTCCGCGCGCCCCCTCGCGTTCGAGCAGCAGGGGCGCAGCGTCGACGACCGGTTCGCGTCGGTTCGCGGTCATCGGTCGGTGCATCATCGCCGAGAAGCCGCGCACGCAGCCTGGAAAGTGGCGCTCCGCCGTCGTCGAGTCCGTTCTCGGCCGCGAGCTTCGCCCGACCGCGGAGCTCTCCGTCCGCGTCGGCTCCACGAGCCGCCCGCTTCGGAGCGCTCGGGCCATGAACGCCTGGCCCTCACACGCCGCAGCGATCGTCCTCGCAGACCTCTCCGTCCTTCGCCCGCGGCGTCGGGTTCTTCGCCCAGACCTTCTGCAGCACGTCGAGCAGCACCTCGACGGGCTGCGCGCCGGAGACGCCGACGGCCCCCTCGATCGCGTAGAACGGCACCCCCTGGATGCCGAGCGCGCGCGCCTGCGCCTCGTCTGCGCGCACCTCGTCGGCGAAGCGATCGCTCGCGAGCACGTCGGCCGCCTCGGCCTCGTCGAGCCCCCCCTCGGCGGCGACCCTCGCGAGCGCAGCGTGATCGTTCAGCGAGGCGCAGTCGGTGAAGTGCGCGCGAAACAGCCGATCGGCCAGCGCGCGCTGGCGGCCCTTCGACCTCGCCAGCTGCAGCAGCCGGTGGGCATCGAAGGTGTTCGCGGTGTGCGTCTCCTCGAGGCGCATGTCGAGCTCCTCGGCGCGCCCGAGGCCGCGCACGCGCTCGAGCATCGCGGCGAGCTGGGCCCGGCCGAGGCCGTACTTCTTCGAGAGGTGCTCGGTCGTCTTGCCGCCGTCGCGCTTGGGCGCGTGCGGATCGAGCTCGAAGCTCCGGAAGACGACCTCGACGTCGTCGCGATGGTCGAAGCGCTCGAGCGCCCGCTCGAGGCGGCGCTTGCCGATCCAGCACCAGGGGCAGACGACGTCGGACCAGACCTCGATCTTCATCGTGCCGTTCGATGCCGACACCGAGCTCGGCGATACGGGAGCGATACCCCCGCGCCCTCGGATTCGCGCCCGCCGCACGGCCCTGGCGGGTAGGATCCGCGCCCTGGTTCGTCCCCGGAAACGTCGAGGAAGGCGCCCATGTCGGTCGAGATCAAGCTGAACGGAGAGGTGAGGAAGTTCGACGTCGCGCAGGGGGAGTCGCTGCTCGACACGCTCCGCGAGCGCGCGGGCGTGACCTCGCCCAAGGACGGCTGTCAGCCGCAGGGGCAGTGCGGCTGCTGCCTCGTGCTCGTCGACGGCCAGCCGAAGACCAGCTGCGCGACCGACGCCCACAAGGTGCACGGCAAGTCGGTGACGACGCTCGAGGGGATCCCGGAGCAGGAGCGCGCGATCACGGCCAAGGCGTTCGCCGTGGCGGCGGGGCTCCAGTGCGGCTTCTGCATCCCGGGCATCGCCCTGCGGGCCAAGCACCTCATCGACAAGAACCCGAACCCGACGCGCGAGGAGATCGCCAAGGCGATCGACGGTCACCTCTGTCGCTGCACCGGGTACGTGAAGATCGTCGACGCCATCGAGCTCATCGCGAAGGCGCGCCGGGGCGAGCCGATTCCCGAGCCGGTCGCCGACGCGCACGTCGGCGCGTCCTTCGAGCGCTACAAGTCGCAGGAGCTCGCCCTCGGCATGCGCCCGTTCGTCGCCGACATGAAGCGCGACGGCATGCTCCACGGCGCGCTGATGCTCTCGCCGCACGCGCGCGCGAAGCTCGTCGCGCTCGACATCTCCAAGGCCAAGGCCCTGCCCGGCGTGCGCGCCGTCGCCACCGCGGCCGACGTCCCCGGCGAGCGATGGTACGGCCTGCTCTACGACGACTGGCCCGGCTTCGTCGCCGTGGGCGAGGAGGCGCGGTGCGTCGGCGACGTGATCGCCGCGGTCGCCGCCGACGACCTGCGCACCGCCCGCGCGGCCGTCGCGCTCATCGAGGCGACCTTCGAGAGGCTCGCGCCGGTGCTCGACCCGAAGCGCTCGATCGAGCCCGGCGCGCCGCGCGTGAACCCCGCGCACGACAACGTCCTGCAGCGGTCGGTCATCCGGCGCGGCGACGCCGACGAGGCCCTCGCCAAGAGCGCGCACGTCGTCTCGGGCAGCTGGGCCACGCAGCGCATCGAGCACCTGTTCCTCGAGCCCGAGTGCGCGCTCGCAGAGCCCATCGAAGGGGGAAAGCTGGCGCTCTTCACGCAGGGCCAGGGGATCTTCGACGATCGCCGCCAGGTCGCGCGCTTCCTCGGCATGAAGGAGGAGGATCTCTACGTCGAGCTCGTGCCCAACGGCGGCGCGTTCGGCGGCAAGGAGGACATGTCGGTGCAGGCCCAGACGGCCCTGCTCGCCAGGCTCACCGGGCGCCCCGTGCGGCTCGGGCTCACGCGCGAGGAGTCGATCCGGCTGCACCCGAAGCGCCACCCGATCACCATGGAGTACAGCGTC
Organism: Myxococcales bacterium; assembly: GCA_021783935.1. Taxonomy (GTDB): domain Bacteria; phylum Myxococcota_A; class Polyangia; order Polyangiales; family JADJMO01; genus CAIXWQ01. Next base: position 24,122 of record JAJXTK010000006.1, read on the forward strand.
GGCTGCGACGCCGAGGGGCGCCTCACCGCGGTGAAGGCGCGCCTGGTCGGCGACTCGGGGGCCTACGCCTCCGTCGGCGGCAAGGTGCTCGAGCGCGCCGCGGGGCACGCGTGCGGGCCCTATCGCGTGCACCACGTCGACATCGAGGCGGTCGCCGCGTACACGAACAACCCCCCCTGCGGCGCGATGCGCGGCTTCGGCGTCAACCAGACCTCGTTCGCGATGGAGGGGTGCCTCGACCTGCTCGCCAAGAAGGTCGGCCTCGACGGCTACGAGATCCGCGCGCGCAACGTGCTCGTCGTCGGCGACGTGTTCTCGACCGGGCAGGTCCTCGACAAGTCGGTCGGCGTCAAGAAGACGCTCGAGGCCGTGAAGGACAGCTATTACGCCGCCAAGAAGGCCGGCAAGGCGGTCGGCATCGCCTGCGGCCTCAAGAACTCCGGCATCGGCAACGGCGTCGCCGAGTGGGGCAAGTGCCGGCTCGTCGTCGAGGACGACCTGACGATCTCGCTCTACAACGGCTACACGGAGATGGGGCAAGGGCTGCTCACGATCCTCGTGCAGTTCGCGAGCGAGGTGACGGGGCTGCCGGGGGCGGTGTTCCGGCCGAAGGTCGACTCGACGTTCGCCCTCGGCTGCGGCCAGACCACCGGCTCGCGCGCGACGCTCTTCTCCGGGCGCGCGGTGAAGAGCGCCGCCGACAAGCTCCGCGCCGCGCTCGCAGAGGGCGCGTCGCTGAGCGAGCTGGTCGGCGAGGTGTTCGCAGCCGACGAGGTGATCGACGACACGACCGCGCTCGGCGACGCGAGCGTGAAGAAGATCAAGACGCACACCGCCTTCGGCTACGCGACGCAGGTCTGCGTCCTCGACGAGACGGGGCGCGTCGAGAAGATCGTCGCCGCGCACGACGTCGGTCGCGCGGTGAACCCCGCGCTCTGCACCGGCCAGATCGAGGGGGCGATCCACATGGGGCTCGGCTACGCGCTCACCGAGGAGCTGCCGTGCGTCGACGGCATGCCGGTGAGCTTCAAGCTCCGCGACATCGGCGCGCTGCGCGCGCGCGACATGCCGGAGGTCGAGGTGATCCTCGTCGAGGAGCCCGAGCCGGAGGGGCCGTTCGGCGCCAAGGGGGTCGGCGAGATCGGGCTGGTGCCGACCGCGGGCGCGGTCGCCGGCGCGCTCGAGATGTTCGACGGCGTGCGCCGCACGACGCTGCCGATGAAGGACTCGCCCGCGGCGAAGGCGATGAGCGTCGGCCGCCTGAAGGGGGACCGGAGCACCTTCCGATGACCGCGTCGCTCGAGGCGCTCGTCGCGGCGTCAGGCCCGGGCGCCACGCCGCGCGCGGGCGCGATCTGCGCGCACACGCACCTCTACAGCGGCCTTTCGCCGCTCGGCATGCCCGCGCCGCCGCGCGCACCCAAGGACTTCGTCGAGATCCTGCAGCTGGTCTGGTGGCGACTCGATCGCGCGCTCGACGAGGCGACGCTGCGCGCCTCGGCGCGGCTCTACGTGGCCGAGGCGCTGCTCGCGGGGACCACGACGCTCGTCGACCACCACGAGTCTCCGCGCTTCATCGAGGGCTCGCTCGACGTGCTCGCGGAGGAGTCCGAGCGGCTCGGCATCCGGCTCGTGACCACCTACGGCGCGACCGAGCGCAACGGCGGGCGCGACGAGGGCAAGCGCGGGCTCGCCGAGTGCGAAAGGTTCGTCCGCGCGCACCGCGCCTCGCCGCGCGTGCGCGCGATGGTCGGGCTGCACGCCTCGTTCACGGTGAGCGACGACACGATCCGCGAGGCCGGCGCGCTCGCCCGCGCGCTCGGCGTCGGCGTGCACGTGCACGTCGCAGAGGACCGCGCCGACGTCGAGGACGCGAAGAGGCGCGGCTACGAGGGGCCGCTCGAGCGCCTGCTCGCGCTCGACGGGCTGCCGCGCGGATCGATCGCGGCGCACGGGGTGTGGCTCGAGGAGCCGAGCGTTCGTCGCGCCGACGCCGCCGGCGCGTGGCTCGTGCAGAACCCCCGCTCGAACGCGAACAACCGCGTCGGCTGGCCCCGTGCGCTGTGGGCGAGCGAGCACGTCGCGCTCGGCACCGACGGCTTCGCGGCCGACATGCGCGAGGAGGAGCGCGCGCTCGCGGAGCAGGCGAAGGCGCACGACGCGCGCGACGTCGAGGCGGTGGCGCGTCGCCGCGCGGGCGGCTCGGCGATGTGCGGGGAGATCTTCGGCGTGCGCTTCGACGCGCGCGTGGGCGAGGGGTCGGCGGGCGACGTGGTGATCGGCGCACCGGACGCGCCGGCGCGGCACGTGCTCGTGGGGGGCGCGCCGGTGGTGCGCGACGGGGCGCTAGTGCGCGGGGATCTCGGGGAAATCAGGGCGTACGCGCGCGAGCAGGCGGCGCGGCTGTGGGCGAGGCTGCCGGCGGCGTGACGGCGGGCGCGGAGGCGACGGCCGCGCGAGCCGTGGCGTCGACGCTCGACGCCCGTGGTCACCGTGGCGCGTCGTCGCGCGGCCGCGCGAGCGCTTGCCGCAGCGCACGCTGCACGCCTAGGCTTCAAGGAGAGGTGCCGAGAGCATGAGGTCCGGACAACTTCGAGATGGGCGGAGCCCTCGGGGGCAGCTGCTCGCGCTGGCGGTCCTGCTCCTCGGGCTCGCCGCGTGCGGCAAGAGCGCCGGGCCCGAAACGGACGCCGGCGCCTCGAACGACGGCGGGGCGCCGGACGGCGCCATCGACGCGGGAGCCGCGGGCGACGCGGGCCCGGGCGACGATGCCGGCGTCGCCGGATGCGGCAGCGGGGCCCTGTCCGCCGACGAGCAGCTCCTCGTCAACCTCCCCGCCGACAGCTGGTACGACGTGAAGGGGAGCTCGTTCTTGGGATCGGGCGTCTGCCTCGAGGGGCAGTCGTGGTCGGCGGCGGACGGTTGCGCCGGCGTCATCATCACCTGGTCTGGTGGCGCCTACGATCCGGTGCACGACAGGCTGCTGATCTGGGGCGGTGGTCACAATGACTACTGGGGCAACGAGGTCTACAGCTTCGAGCCCGCGACCTTCAGCTGGAAGCGGGAGACGACGCCGTCCGACCTGACCAGCGCCCCGGCCTCGGATCCTCTCCCCGATGGCCAACCCGCGCCGCGGCACACGTACGATCAGCTCGCGTACCTCACGCACGCGAACCGGTTCTGGGCCTGGGGTGGGACCTCGCAGACGCTGACCTGGGCGCTCGACCTCGACGCGCAGCGATGGACGAACCTGCTGCCGACGGGCTCGTTCGATTCTGGGGCCGCTGGCTTCATGTTTTATGCGGCGAGCGCCTACGACCCCGCGACCCGCAAGGTCTTCATGCAAAACGTCGCTGGACTTTCGGCGTACGACTACGACGCCAACGCATGGGCGGTGGTCCAGGATTTCGGTTCGCCGCCGGAGTGGCCCCGCTACGCGAACGGCGGAGACAAGACGGCCACCATCGACACCAAGCGGCACCTCTTGTTCACCTTCGGGCAGGGCGACTACTTCGTCTTCGACATCGGCGCGAAGGCGGTCGTCACCGACCACTGGATCACCACGGGCGGCGGCGCGTTCGACAACTCCTCGCAGGTCGCGGGCTCGTCGACCATCGGCCAGCTCTTCCCCGACCAGGTGATCCACACCGGCGGCGGCGACGTGATCACGGCGGACGGCCCCGGGCTCGACTACGACCCTCATGCCGACGCGCTCGTCGCCTGGAAGGGGGGGGCGCCGTACGTGCTCGACCTCGCGAGCAAGGTCTGGACGACGAAGAGCGCCACGGGCGCGCTCGCCACCCCCTCGCAGAACGGCGTCTACGGGCGGTTTCGTTACATCGCGAAGTACAACGTCTTCATCCTCGTGAACGGTCCCAAGGACGACGTGACCTTCTACAAGCACACGGCCGGCTGCGGGCCGTGAGGGGCGCGAGCCGAAGGTCACCCCGAGGTAGCGCCAGAGTTGGAGAGAGCCATGCCCCGACGAATCGTCTTCGCGCTCGCCGCGGTGCTATTCCACGCACCCGCCGCCTGGGCCAGCACCCTCGAGGTCGGCCCTGGTCAGCCCTACGCGAAGCCCTGCGCCGCCATCGCGGCGGCGCAGCCGGGCGACGTCATCGAGGTCGACGCGGCCGGCAGCTACAACGGCGACAGCTGCGCCTGGACCAAAGACGGCCTCACCGTCCGCGGGATCCACGGTCGGGCGAAGATCGACCTGACGGGCGTCACGCCCGCAGAGCAGAAGGGCATCTTC
>JAJXTK010000349.1 GCA_021783935.1 Myxococcales bacterium
CGCCGTGATCGTGGCGGTCGAATCGCTCGTAGAAGACGCTCATGACAACACCCTCGCGGCCTCGCCGGCCTCGGTCTCCCGCCCTTTGCGGCTCGCGTTGGCCTCGTGCGCGGCGCGCACGCACGTCACGATCTCGTTCATCTGCGGCATGATCCCGCCGAAGTGCCGCACGTGCGTGATCGGCGGCGGCGCGTGGACGTCGGCCAGCGACATCGCGAGCCTCAGCTCGTCTTCGAGCTGGCCTGTCGACGCCTCGACCATGACGATCGCCTTGGTGCGCGGCAGCACCGGCAAGAGCTGCTGAATCGGGAACGGCCACAGGGTTATGGGCCTGAATAGCCCCGCCTTGATTCCCTGTTTGCGGAGCGCGGCGACAGCCCCCTTGGCGGTGCGCGCCGGCGTGTTCGCGGCGACGATGAGCACGTCGGAGTCGTCGGTCTGGTAGAGATCGGCGCGCTGCTCGCGCTCCACCATCCGCGCGAACTTCTCCTGCAGCTTGACGTTGTGCGCCTCCTGGTCGGCCTCGTTCAGCAGGATCGACGTGTGGAGGTTCGGGCGATGGGCGGCGTCGCCCCAGACGGCCCAGTCGGGCAGCCCCGGCTTGACCATGTGCTCGGGGAGATCGACGCGCCCGGTGATCTGGCCGAGATAGCCGTCGGCGACCACCAGCACCGGATTGCGGTACTCGAACGCCTTGTCGAAGGCGAGCATCGTGAGATCGAGCATCTCCTGCGGCGTCGCCGGCGCGAACACCAACGTGCGCGTGCCGCCGTGCCCGGGGCCGCGACAGGCGATCTTGATGTCGCCCTGCTCGGGCCCGATGTTGCCGAGCCCGGGGCCGGCGCGCATGACGTCGACGACCACGCCCGGCAGCTCCGCGCCGACCATGTAGCTGAGCCCCTCGAGCATCAGGCTGAAGCCCGGCGACGAGGTGAAGGTCATGCACCGGAGCCCCGCGCCGCCGGTGCCGTACATGTGATTGATCGTCGCGACCTCGGAGACCGCCTGCACGAAGTGCCCGTCGAGGTACGGCAGGAGCTTCGCCATCAGCTCCGCCCCGTCGGTCGACGGGGTGATCGGGTAGCCGTAGAAGTGCCGGCAGCCGGCGAGCAGCGCGCCGATCGCGGAGGCGTAGGTGCCCTTGACGACGAGCGGTCGCATCGGGGGCAACGGGACGCGCGTGTCGGGGATCGACTCGGCGAGCTTCGGCCTCGTGGGCGCGTTGGGCAGCAGCTCGGTGCCCGGCAGGTGTGGCGCCTCGGCCTGAAGGCCGTACGGCTCGGGGCACGCGTCGATGCACAGCGCGCAGCCGTTGCAAGTGTCGAGGTGGAGCTTCACCGGGATGAGGCCGGTGGCGGCGTCGATCTCGGTGCCGGCCTCGATGCAGTGCCTGTTGCACGAGTCGATGCAGCGGCCGCACCCCTTGCAGAAATCGGGTTCAAGGACGGGCTTGGGACGTTCGCGGGTTTGGACCATGGACTTGCCTCGCAGGGGGTCGCGCGCGCGAGGAGCAAAGCGCCGGCCGTGCTCATTTTTCAGAGCACGACCAGGGGGACCGGCGCCCGATTTGCGTGCCTGCGCAACCGTGGCGCAGCTTCCGCGCAGCTCGCCGCGTCGACGATCGGTCACGACGCGCTGCGTGGTCCGTCGGGGCGCCGCCGCGCCGCCCGCTCGTCTCGGGGGGCTCAGCCGAGCGAGAAGGCCCTCTGGAACGTCTGCAACAGCCCGACGTCGTTCGACTTGATCGCCCCCGACAGGAACTCCGTCGCGCCCGGCACGTACGCCTCGCGCACGATCTTGGTGAAGATCTCCGGCGTCGTCTTGAGCACGCAGTCGGCCTGCGCCCCGTCGGGCTTGCCGAGCACCACCTCGCAGCGCTTGTCGTCGACGCGCACCGTCCACTTCGCCTGCGGCTCGCCCCCGAGCGTGAAGTAGAAGCTGACCGGCTTGTCGACCTGCCCGGGCCGAAAGCGGGTCTCGAGCTCCGTGAAGAGCGTGACGAGCGGGTGCTCGCGCTTGGGCGCCTCGAGCTTCTTCCCCTCGCTGGGCGCCGGCAGCCGCGCGAAGTCGAGCACCTCGCCCGCGCGCAGCGCCAGGATCGCCTCGCGCAGCAGCCGCGCGACCTCGCGCGCCGCGTCCGACGCCGAGAGCCCCGCCGTGAGCCGCCTCATGTCGACGATCGAGAACGGGGGGCCGATGCGCGCCGTGAGCTCCCGCTGCTTCGGCAAGAGCGCCCCCTTCGGCATCGCCTCGCGCGTGCCGCCGAGCCAGAGCGGCAGCACGTCGATCTCGTGCTTGAGCGCGAGGTAGCCGACCAGAGACTTGAACTCGAGGAGGTCGCCCGTCGAGCGCGTCCCCTCGGGGAAGATGAGCACGCTCTTGCCGCGCTCGAGGACCTCGCCCGCCTGGCGGATCGCCTGCCGCATGCCGCGACGATCGATCGGCTCGACGTTGGTGAAGTTCTCGAAGATCGCCTTGCGCAGCGCATTGCCCTCGAAGAAGTAGTCCTGGGCGGCGAGCGAGACGAGCCCCTCGCCGTAGTCGCCGAGCGCCGTCTTCACGAGCCCCATGTCGAGGTGGCTCTGGTGGTTGGCGACGACGATGGTGCGTCGGTTCCACGGGATGTTGCCGCGCCCGATCACGGTCGGCTGCATGACCTCCTCGTAAAATGCCTTCTGCAGCCTGCCGATCAGCCCCTTCGCCGTCTGCCGCAGCGGCTCGGGGAGCGTCACGTCGTCGAGGCGCAGCGGCGCGCTCGGCGTGCGCCCCTCGATGCTCTTGGTGCGCGAGACCTGGACGTGCTTGCGCTGCTCGATCATGTGCTCGACGTCGCCGACCGTCTTGCACGCCGAGAGCGCCGCCGGATCGAGCGCGCCGTACTTGGCCTCGAGGGCAGAGAGCAGCTCGGTCAGCGTGAGCGAGTCGAAGCCGAGCTCGTCTTGCAGGCTCGCGCGCGGGCCGATCGACGCGTGGGGCTTGCCGCACACCGACGCGATCGCCTGACGCACCGGCGTGGTCTCGCCGCTCGCCTGGTCGGTCGCCTGTTGGGCGGCGAGCGTGCGCTCGAGGATCGCGCGCACCTCGGGGCGCCGCACCTTGCGCGTGGCCGTGCGCGGCAGCGGCGCCTCGTAGAGCTGCACGATGGTCGGCTGCTGCACGTACGGCAGCCTCGCGATCGCCTCGCGCAGGGCCCTCTGCGCGCGCGCGTTGCGATCGGCGCGGCGCTGCGCGGCCTCGGGGTTCGGCGCGAGCGAGTCGCCCGGGCGCACCTCCGGCTCGTTCGGCTCCCGCTCGGGCACCGCGAGGCAGCCGACGCGCTCGGCGCCGTCCTTGCCGGCGACGCCGACGACCGCGAGCTCCGAGATGCCGTCGACCTTGCCGAGCCGGTTCTCGACGTCGTCGGGGTAGACGTTCTCGCCCGTCGCGGTGATCACGACGTCCTTCACGCGCCCGGCGAGCTGGAGCTGCCCGCGATCGTCGAGCTTGCCGAGATCGCCGGTGTGCAGCCAGCCGTCGGCATCGAGCGCGCGCGCCGTCGCCTCCCTATCGGTGTACCCCTTCATCACGTTCGGGCCGCGCGCGAGCACCTCGCCGACGCCCGACGCGTCGGGGTCGAGGATCCTCAGCTCGACGCCGGGGAGCGGCTTGCCGACCGTGCCGGCCTTCGCCCTGGGCGACGGCTTGGCCACCGTGAGCACCGGCGAGGCCTCGGTGAGCCCGTAGCCCTCCGTCAGGTGGAGCCCCAGCGCCGCGAAGCGCCTCTGCGTCTCTTTCGGCAGCGCCGCGCCGCCGGAGATGAGCCACTTCACGTGGCCGCCGAGCCCCTCGTGCACCGGCCAGAAGAGCAGCCTGCCGGCGTCGAAGCCGAGCGCCTTGCCCATGGTGCGATTGAGCTCGCCGGCCCACTCGAAGATCGCCTCGGCCACGGGCCCCTTGCTCGCGACCTGGGCGAGGATGCGCCGCTCGAGCAGCTGCCAGACGGCGGGCACGCCGACCATCGCGGTGATGCGCCCAGCCTCGAGCCCCTCGGCGAGCCGGTCGCCCGTGAGCTCGTCGAGGTAGGCGACGCGCGCGCCGCGCGAGAAGGGGAGCAAGAGCCCGCAGGTGAACTCGAAGGTGTGATGCAGCGGCAGGAGCGACATCACGCGATCGCCGCCGCCGAGCGGGAAGATGGGCGCCAGCGCGGCGATGAGCGCGGTGAAGTTCGCGTGCGTGAGCAGCACCCCCTTCGGCGAGCCGGTGGTGCCGCTCGTGAAGATGAGGCTCGCGACGTCGCTCGGCCGCACCTCGACGGGCGCAGCTCGCAGCGTCGCGTCGGGCGCAGTCACCTCGTGCAGGTCGAGCACGCGCACGCTCGGCAGCGTCGCGCGCGCCCCCTGGCCACCCTTCTTCTCGACGGCGTCGTCCCAGATCGCCACGCGCGCCCCCCCCTCGCGCAGCAGGTTCTCGAGGGCCGCGGCGTCGAGCGCGGGGTCGACCGGCACGGCGGTGGCGCCGGCGCGCAGAATGCCGAAGTACGCAATGGGCCAATCGGGGTGGTTCAGCCCCGAGATCAGGACGCGATCGCCCGGGCCGACGGCGTGCGACTGAAGGCGCGCCGCGACCGCGTCGGCCCGCTGCTTGACGTCGCGGAAGGTCACGCGCGAGAGGCCATCCTGCTCGAGCCGCTGCAGCGCGAGCCGGAGGTCGTGCCGCTCGGCCATCTGGTCGACGAGCGTCACCAGCGTCTCGTGGGCGCGCAGCGCCTTGGGCTCGCGATGGAGCTTCTTGTCCATCTCGGGCAGCACCCACTTCTCGACCCCGGGCAGGTGGACGTCCATCATCCAGGACATCCAGTCGATCGTCTCGGGGCGCCAGGCGAGCTTCTGGCGATCGCTCTCGCTCGCGCGCTCGTAGGCGGCCTTGGTGTTCGCGCACGAGAAGGGGCCGTTCTTGAGCGCGGTGAACGGCGCGAACAGGTTCATCAGCTCGCCGACGCGCTTCTCCTGCTTGGCCATCCCCTCGAGCCCCTTGGCGACGGGCCTGAGGAAGGTCACCGGATGCAGGAGCTTCGCGAGCGCGTCGTAGGCCTTCGCCTGCGCGGGGGCGCCGACGGCGTTGTACTGCGAGGGGGAGACCACGTCGGTTTCGAAGCGCGAGACCAGGAGGTTGAGAAACGGGTTCCCCTTGCCGGTGCGCTGGTAGTACTTGCGCTTGTAGAGCCCGACGAGCTCGCCGAGGCGCGGCATCGTCACCGGGTTCGAGTCGCTCGCGCCGTACTGGTAGACGGGGCGCTGCGTCCCCTCGAGCAGCTCGGCGAGGCTCAGGATCATGCCGGCTGCGACCAGGTCGGTCGGGATGAAGTCGAGGTCGACGTCGTCGCCTGGGATGAGCACCGAGCCCTTCATCGCGAGGAAGATGATCGGCACCGAGGTGCTGATCCCCTCGTTCCACCCCTTGGAGGGGAACTCGAGACACGACTCGCAGCACGCGGGGCGCACGATCGCGTAGGGCAACCCCGAGCGCGCGATGACCTGCTCGCCGATGCTCTTGGAGTACGTGTACGTGTTGGGCCAGCCCCAGTGCGTCGCGCGCTCGGTGCCCGCCTCCACGAGCCGATCGCTCACGAAGCGGCGGCGCACCTTCGCGAGCTCGGCGTCGAAGGCAAGGCCCGACGTCGGCTCGCCGCGCGCGAGCAGGTTCTTCTTCGCCTGCTCGGCGAACTCGCTCTGCCGGAACGCGTCGTCGCAGCGGTGCTCGGCCTGCGCGATCAGATCGAGGCAGTCGGTGATCTCGCGATCGGGGTCCCACAGATCGGCGCCGAGCTCGGCGAAGCGCGGGAACGGCACCGCGAGCGGATCGACCTCGTGGATCGGCCCCGCGCGTCGCCCCGCGACGTAGCAGGTGCTCGTGTGCATCAGGGGCACGTCGCCGAGGGCCCGCGCGAGCGCGACCAGGTTCTGCGCGCCGAAGGCGTTCGCGTGCAGCGCCTCGTCGAGCGGCGGGCTGAAGTCGACGATCCCCGCGACGTTCACCACCGCGTCGACGGTGCCGCGCAGCTGCTCGACGAGCTTCGGGTCGACGCCGCAGCGCTCCTTGCCGACGTCGCCGTCGATCGGGACGATCTTCTCGCGCAGGAACGCTTCGAAGCCCTCGCCGTGCTGCTCACGCAGCGGCGCGAGGCACTCGTTGGTCGCGACCTCGCGAAAGAAGCGCTCCTCGCTCGTGCGTCCTTTGCCGCTGCGGACCAGCAGATGGATCTTGCCGACCTCCGGGTAGCGCGCGAGCAGCATCACCCAAAAGACCTTGCCGACGAAGCCCGTGCCGCCGAGCACCAGCAGGCGCGCGCCGTCGAGCATCTTCGAGACGTCGAGCGGCCCGCGCTCGTCGCGCGTGTCGACGGGCGGCGGCACCACCGACGAGCGGGCGATCACGTGGCCGGACGTGGCGTGCGGGTCTTTGCCGTTCGCTTGGTCGACGCTCATTCGAAGGCGCGGGTTTCCAACGAGCCGATCGCGCCGTCAACGACGGGTGGGTGCGAAAATCAGGTGGCGGCCGCGGCGTTCTCTTCGCGCAGAACCTCCGCAATGGCGTGACGCGCTCGTCACGGCCGCGGCAAGGCGCTGCCGATCTCACCGGCGCGCACCGTGTCGACGAAGAAGGTCAAGGCCTCGTCCAGGCCGATCTTCGCCGTCGCCGACAGCCCCTCGCCGAGCTCGAAGCGCGCGCCGCGGATCGCGAGCACCCACGCGTCCGGCAGCGGCTCGCCGAGGGCGCGCAGCACGTCGAGCGTCGCCGCCGGCGAGAGCGCGTGCGTCGAGAAGCTCTCGTCGCGACGCGGCTCGACGCGCGCGAACGAGAACGGCTCGGGCGCGCAGACGCTCGCGTCGACGAACACCACGCGGGCGCGGCCGGCGAGGGCGAGCGCGTG